>NZ_JBQHVP010000020.1:0-71091 GCF_052064435.1 Blautia sp. HCP3S3_B11 | reverse complement strand
ACTAATCGGGTGAGGGCTTGACCAAGAATCGCAGGAAGAATGATCTCAAGGAAATGTCAACATGTATGTAGTTTTGAAGGTGCAAACCTTTATTCCTCCTTAGCTCAGTCGGTAGAGCATGCGGCTGTTAACCGCAGTGTCGTTGGTTCGAGTCCAACAGGGGGAGTTTTCGGAAACATGAAGTCCGATACCAAATTTGAATTTTCTACCAGGCTCCATGGTCAAGCGGTTAAGACACCGCCCTTTCACGGCGGTAACAGGGGTTCAAATCCCCTTGGAGTCATTATGTAAGAATTCTTACATATAATAAAAGTATATATGGTGCCATAGCCAAGTGGTAAGGCAAAGGTCTGCAACACCTCTATCCCCGGTTCAAATCCGGGTGGCACCTCTATTAAGCCTCAGATAATAAAGGTTATCTGAGGTATTTTTATTATGTAATAGAAAAATTCGCTGGAAGCTCCTATTATATAAAAAAGCCTAACCGGCTTCAAAATCATGCTTTTTTATTTGCAGATTTCCTGAACAGCCTTGTGATTACATTCTTTATTAATCTTCTGTAATTTTGAAAACGGTGGACTAACAGATGCGACAATCATTGATGGATGAGGAGAGAGAAAGATGTTTAGTAAGAAATTATTTGGGAAAAAAGGAAAAAGGAAAGCTACAGAATATAAAGTAGAAAGTGAGAATCTGGCAGTTCCGGAAGTACATACCCATGAAATTCACCCAGAAGAGGTTTCAGAAGATGAGCGGAGCAATGAGCCGATTACTTATGAAAATGTAGCGATTCCTGAGATACATATTAAAAAAAGAAGAAAATAAATTAGAAATCAGGCATGGAAGAATATGAGTCCAATGCTTGATTTTTGATTATAAAGCATTTGGCCAATTTGGTGTTTTTTGATCGGAAAGATGTTCTCCAATCAACTTTTCCATCCAGACCATATTATACCAACGGTGGAACTTGTAGCCACACTTATAAAATTCTCCAACAAGACGGTAGCCCATGTGATGATGAAACTCGACGCTGTTTTTATCCAGATATTCATCTTCCTTGGGAGGATAAGCGATACAGGCATTCATATTTAAAATTCCCTGTTCACGTAAAGCATTTTCAAGTGCATCATGCAGCTTGCGGCCGATGCCTCGATGTTTGACATTCTGATTAACATAAATGGAGGTTTCTACTGCCCAGTCGTATGCTGGTCTGGCATGAAAAGGACTGGCGTAGGCGTAACCAAGCAGCCTTTTGTTTTCCTCGGCTACGAGATAAGGGTATTTTTGCAAAGTATATTCAATTCGGGAAGCAAATTCTTCTGCAGAAGGAACGTCATATTCAAAGGTAATTGCGGTATGCTCTACATAAGGAGCATAAATATTTAAAAGTGCCTGTGCATCTGCTGTTGTGGCAGTGCGGATAGTAACAGAGTCTTTGATATCCATAAAAGCTAGTCCTCTTTTTTTATTTTTTGAAAGAATTTTTTTGCTTGACTTAAAGTTAAGTTTATGCTGTATGATAAAAACGGGAAACGTATACATCGATGAAAAATGAATCTTTCGATTCGAATTTACGGACAGTATATAACGGGGGAAAAAAAGAGTCAATATAATTTGAGGATGTTGCAAAAGAATTTGAAAAACAGCAACAAGAGGCTGAATAAGTAAGAGTCCTCCTGAGACTATAGTGTTACGGTTTATTGCATTTCTGGTAGCACAACAGTATCCATTTGTTCATTAAGGATACGACAGTTTCAGGGGGATTTTTGGTATCACATATAAAAAATATCATTCGTCAAATTCAGCAGTGACAATAAAACCTCTTGGTGTATGTTCAATATTTTTTACGATTCCCTTGCGGGATTTGATGCGCTGAGCATTTGGATAGCAGCCGGACATGGCTACAGCTGGTTCGATGATGTAACTGTAATTCATAAAGGACTGATATTCGGAAATTTCTATCTCATCACCAATCTCTATCAATCCCTGACGTTCCATTTTAAATTTTTCCTGACGCATATAATTACCTCTTTCTGTTGAAATATATTTATAATGATGCGAAGGTCATCGGTTAAAATGCTATCAATCTATGTGTGTAATATAGTATAGCACAAAAATAAGAAACAACAAGTAGCATGTGAACAGCAATATAATAATAGTGATGATAAATTTAAAATAAATTAAAAAAGTACTTGAATACGTAGGATTCTGCATATATAATAAAACCGAATTATACTGTTTACATATAAATGTCAGAATTTCTAAGGTGTAACAGAAGTCTGACATTTATTTTTATCTTTTTATATTGATACAGGAAGGAGAGATTACATGCGGACAATTGTCATTTGTGATGATGTTGAGATTGAAAGACTTCTTTTAAAAGAAATTTTGTGTCAGTATTTTGAGGAAATAAATGAAGAAGTTTCTATTATAGAATATGGTTCTGGAGAGACGTTGGTAGCTGATGTGGAAGAGGGCTATCTTGATATGGAACTTTTACTTCTTGATATTTATATGAAGAAGCTTAATGGAATGGAAACTGCCAGAAAACTGCGACAGCTACAGTGCAAAGTTCCGATCATTTTTCTGACAGCTTCTCCTGATTATGCAATAGAGAGTTATGAAGTACAGGCTTCCGGATATTTATTGAAGCCATTTTCAGAGGAAAAACTGATGAAGCTTCTGAATATGATCCTTAAAACAGATATGAAGAGACGAGTTGCGATTAAGAATAGGAGACAGTATCGTTATCCGTACACAGATGATATCGTATATATTGACAGTGATAAGCACAATGTTACATTACATCTCTCGGATGGTTCAGAAATCGTGACAGTAGATAAACTGGTAGAAATTGAGAAAAGGATCAATGAAAAACGTTTTCTGCACTGCCATCAGAGTTATCTGGTGAATATGGATTACGTTGCGGATGTGCAGGATAATTTTATAATGAAAGATGGCAGCATTGTTCCAATTCGTGTTCGGGGACGAAAAGAGATGCTGGATGCATATTATAACTACTTTATAGACCATTTTACCGATCTGTAGTCTGGCGTATGTCTGGAAAAACACTCTCGGAGAGAGTTGGCTGAAAGATAATTGACGCTTTTGCATAATAAATTGAAGAATTTGCACAAAACCATAAATTAGCATAAAAACTGATATAATACATATCAAGGTACAGCTGATGCAAAAACAGATAAGCTGGGAACGGGGAATGCAACAGACAGCGTTATCTGTCTGATCAGCTGATATACCCGACCTATTATCAAAATGTGTGAAAAGTGTGTGTTTAAAGTGTGTGTAAATGTGAAAAATCCCCACTGGAATCCAAGGTTTCCTCGGCATTGTGATTCCAGTGGGGATTTTGTGTTACATTGAATATAAAATTGATTTATGTTATTCTTCAGATTGATCGTCAGAAGTATCTGTACTTGAGTCCGAAGATGATTGGTCATCAGAGTTATCTGTGTCTTGCACAGACGTCTGATTGTCAGATGTATTCGTGTCTTGTCCAGATGCCTGTTCACCGGAGACAGAGGTGCCTTCATCAGAAGCTGAAGCAGTATTGTCTGTGTTCTGGTCTGTGGCCTCGTTAGATAATGCAAGTTCCAGGGAGGTATCTGCAAAGAATGTATTTGCATTATATAGATACAAGATTTCCTGAACATTTTCTACCTGGATCAGCTGCTCCAGATTTCCGAAATAATAACGAGGGTCGACCATTACGATCTTGCGGTAATGCTGTGCAAGGAATGGGACAAAGCTGTTAGCATAGGAATCCTTGAGAACCAGCAATGTATTATCAGTCTCCGTAGGAGTGCTGATTTTTACCTGGGCGTGATTACCGCCAAAAAATAAAGCATATTTATCTCTGGTGTCAAGCTTCGATGTATCATAGAAGCTGGCACTTTTTTTCTGTTCATCAACATAATTGATGACAGATGAAAGTGCATTATCCCCTGTCGGAAAAAATACATCGATCTCATCTTTTTCACCGGAGCGGAAACCGCTTTTGGCAGATAATGTTCCCTGGAAAGAACGAGTAACCGGTGCTTTATCGTAGGTGTCAGAAGAAGTATCGATTGCCATATCTTTAGCGGCCTGAAGATAGGCATAATAAGCACCCTGAGTGGTCCAGTGATGATCTGTATGGTAATAAAGATCTTCCATTTTGTGGTCTTTAAAAGTATTTCGGACATCGATGAAAGTTATGCCGGCCTGTGTCAGAGAATCAGACAGACTGTCCAGCCAGGTATTCTGATCCTCCACAGGAGCAAAAGCAGGAAGCTTATTGCTTAAAATGTTTACAGAGTTTGGAGCGATAAGTGCATACTGTTTCATATCAGAATGACGTTTGGCAAAGTCAGTCATTGCTTTTACAGTAGAATCATACTGTGTCTGTTCAGGTGATTTGAACTCTTCAATAAGATATCCGGATTTTCCCAGATATACACCATTCGCCTCCACTTTTCCCATTAAACGGTCAGTTCCGGCTTTCAAAGTAATCCAGAGATCGCGAAGCGGAAACTGATCATTTTCATAAGTTTCGAATTGTTTCTCGAATCCACCGGAAGCAATCTGACTGCCGTTTAAATGAGGTCGGGAGGAAAGTACGCGGTTTTCTTTTTCGGAAAAGCCCCTGTCAGGAAGTACGATACCTATGATTAGTACGACCAGAGGAATGAACAGAAACAAAAGCCCCATTCTATGGAAAAATATTCGATGATTTCTTAGTGATTTTTTCATATTGTTTTCCTTCTAAAATTTTGCATATAAAAATGGTGTGTATGAGTTATAAACCATGTAAGCAACGGACAATGCAAATAAAACAAGATTTATAACTACCGCTGCAGTAGGTCTGCGTCTGACCAGACGTTTAAAATGCTGGTAAGGAGTCGGACGGCATGCAAGAATACTGATCAGAAGAAGGATAAAGCCTGTCTTGAGATAATAAAGAGCAGTGCGGTCGATAAAACCTGCGGCTCCGATTCCGAACATAGTTCCAAGGTAATGTCCAAGTGCGCCAAAATCAGTCTGGCTGAAGAATACCCATCCGATCATGACTACGAGCATGGTGTATACAGTGCGAAGCCATGAAGGCATTCTGTCCAGAAATTTCTGAAGGACAAACTTTTCAAGTAAAAGAAAGAGTCCATAATATACGCCCCACAGTACAAAGTTCCAGCTTGCACCATGCCACAGACCGGTAAGCGCCCATACCACAAGGATGTTGCGGATATGTTTCAATGTGGAGACACGGTTACCCCCGAGTGGAATATAAATATAATCCCGGAACCAGCTTCCAAGAGAAATATGCCAACGGCGCCAGAATTCGGATACACTGGTTGAAATATACGGGTAATCAAAGTTTTTGTTAAAATCAAATCCTAACATTTTTCCAAGGCCAATAGCCATATCTGAATAACCGCTGAAGTCAAAATAAAGCTGCATGGTATAAGCAAGGATACCAATCCAGGCAGTGAATACAGACATCTGGGAATGACTGCAGATTCCTGCGTACAAAGCGGAGAGATTGTCTGCCAGGATAACTTTCTTGGCAAGGCCTTTCACAAAAAGCTCGGCACCGATACCAAATTTGGAAATATTAATAGTGCGTTTATCTAACTGCTCCTCAATATCTGCATATCGCACGATGGGACCTGCAGAAGTATAAGGAAACATAGTACTGTATACTGCAAAAGTCAGGAAGTTTCGCTGTGCATTGACTTTGCTTAAATAAATATCAAAGAGATAGGACAGATTACGGAATGTGTAAAAAGAAAGTCCTATCGGCAGCGAGAGTTCCGGGTGAGGAATATGGATACCGGTGATTCCTCCGATAGTGTTAAGCAGAAATCCATAATATTTAAAAAATACCAGGATTCCCAGGTTTACAATGATGGAAAAAATCAGATTAATCTTTTGCTTCCTGTCATCATAATATAAACGTTCCAGTTCTGTTCCCATATAATAGTTAAAGACACTGGAAAACAACATAAGGATCACATATACAGGCTCACCCCATGCATAAAAGATCAGGCTGCCTAAAAACAGCAGCAGATTGCGAAGCTTTCCCGGGACCAGATAATAGATCAGCATAAAAACCGGAAGAAAGCAGAATATAAAAAAGATACTGTTAAATACCATATGAAAATTTCTCCAATCTGGATGTTATATCAGGGAAAGAAATGCCAGGCGCCAGTTCTGCGCATCTGCGCCACACATATAGTAGACATAATTTCCCTTTTTGCCGACAACTGCATTGTTTAAAAGTGCCATCTGGTCTGTGCCATAGCCTTCAAATACCTGTTTCTGGCTGGAAAGATGAGAATTAGCACTTTCGAGCAGAGCAGCGGCCTGATCGTTATCGTTTGCCTTCATAATACAGATTTCCTCAACAGCCATAGGTGAAGCTGCCTTGTAGAAAAAGTAACCGTCAATATCGCGGTCATCCGTCTGATAATAGTGTTTGAGATCTGTACGAGTCTCCTGATTCAGTGAGACAATGGCTGAATCCTGCTCCATAGTCTGTGCAATCTGGTCCATTGATATATTCTTTGCGCTATCGGAAGTGTAAAGAATAGTCAGATATACAATAAGGAAGAGTACAAGTCCGCCCTTGATAAAAATATGTAAATAATTTTTCATGCCTGTAACCCCGCAATCTGTGCCATATGAGTCAGCCATTTAGGATAATAGGTTTGAATTACGTGTTCACCATCCGGCTCATACAGATTCTCCGAACTGTTTTCCACAATGGAAGTGTTGTCGATAAAGGTACATCCCAGTTCCTGGCAGAGATTTACAAGTCCATCATTATAATCGGAGTAATAGCCAAGACTCGGGTTTGCTGCGATTGCCTCATCTGTGATAGGCAGAATACAGTTGATATAAACAGGAACATCCGGTAGTGCAGCCTGAATTTTCTTTATCTGTGTTCTGTAGGCATCGATAAATCCGGACGAATCAGAACCATATATTTCGAGGTCATTAGAACCGAAAGCCATGAATACATGAGTCGGGTTCAGGTTGATCGCGGTATTGATCTGATCATCGGCAGTCTGAACGTTTAATCCACGCTTGCTTACCACGACATCGGTATCGAGATAGCCATATTCAACAATTGATTCAGTGATAGAGTCACCGATAATAACACTGCCTGCAAATACCTGACGGATTTCCACATCACTTAATATGGTGTCAGTAGAACCATCTGTCGTAGTATCAGAACCCGAAGAACTGCCGGATGCCTGTTTCAGGTCCTGAAGCTGCTGTTCTGTCTGAGAGATATCTGCGTCCTCCAGTGTCTGAAGCCGTGCCACATTTTCTTTGCAGACAGAATCATCCCCCTGGCCGCGGGTGCACAAAAATACGATAGTACCGGCTAGTATGACGCCAGCAGGGATTAGAAATAAAACTTTTTTTGTTGGTTGTTTTTTCAAAATAAATCCTTCCCAGAGCCTTGTAAAATAGAGGCTCTTATGGAGAAATTCCCCATTTTATGACATAGTTCGAATCCATTATAATACGCCCCCAAAAAACTTCAAGGAAAAATTCACAAATTTCACACAAAGTCGTTCACTTGTCTGTGGACGGAGGGGCAGAAAGAGGGTATACTGAACAATATATAAATTTTGTGTTGCTGTGAATGAAGTGGTAAACGGTAACAATTTTACAGTGAGGAGGAAATAGGCGTGGGAAAAAAGATTTCAAATTTTTTGAAAGGTGAGATTGTCTCATCAGTTTTTTATCTGGCTTTTGGTCTGTGTCTGATTCTGATTCCGGATCAGACAGTAAATATCATTTGTAAGATCGTATTTGGACTGGTAATGATTGCAGTTGGTATTTATCATATTGCTATTTATGCGGCTGAGAAAGAGAAGGCAACCATATTAGATCTGTTTACGGGAGTAATCGTTACAGTGCTTGGAATTTTTCTTTTCTTTACACCACAGATTGTTATCAGAATCCTTCCATATTTACTGGGAGCATTTGTGTTGGTTGACAGTATCTGGAAAATAAAAGGCAGCTACAGGCTGAAAAAGGCGGAGAGAGGATGCTGGAAGATTCTTCTTATCGGATGTCTGATTTTCATCGCGCTGGGAATTTCCATGCTGTTTTATTCTTTTATGTCAGTGACAAAGATGATCTTATTCTCAGGAATTATTCTGACAGCAGATGGAGCAGTGGATATCGTATTTCTTGTTATGCTTCGACTGGGAATGAGAAAAACTGAGAAGCTTCGTAATGAGAAACCGAAAGAAGATAAGAAACAGGAGAAACCAGAGCCGGTTGAAACAGGCAGTACGTATTCGGCAGATTATGCCGGGAAAACCGATAATGCAGAGAAGCCTGCGGAAACAGGCAGTGAGGAAAGTAATACAGAATCTTATCCTGAATATACAGGAAATAGTGAGAATTCATCAGAATCAGACATAAATACAGTGTATCAGACAGAAGACTCAACAGAAAACTCAATAGATGACTCATATCAGGCAGAAGACTCAGCTCAGACGGAAGGTTCAGACCAGACAGAAAATAACGCGAAGTGTCAGGAACCGGAAACGAATCTGGAATTGGAAACAGAAGAAACCGCAGATGAAGCAGATGCGAAGGTAATTCTGGATAAAAAAGTGTATAGTGCGGATGCAGATATGGAAAGTCCAAACAGAGAAATCAGGGAAATGTTGAAAAACCATGATGAACCACTGGAAGAATGGAAGGACTGAGTAGGACATGAAAGAACAGACATCTATTGTACTGATGAATTTTTCCGGAATCTATGAGGAAGAGAGATTCTGGAAAGAGAGGCAGGTGTCCTGGATTGATGCTAAGGATATCTGCGGAACGAACTGCTATTGCGATGATGAGGCAATCGCAGAAATCAATAAAAGAACAGAAAACCATTCGTTTGCCGGAATTCATTTTATCGATTCCGGCAATTATCACTATATGACAAAGCTGTGGCTGACAAAGATAGAGAAGCCTTTTGCATTGCTGACCTATGATAATCATACGGATATGCAGCCCCCGGCTTTTGGCGGGATTTTATCCTGTGGAGGATGGATTGCGGCGTCACTGGAGGAACTAAAGAATCTGGAGCATGTGATTCTTATAGGACCGGATGAAGCTGCCTATGAACAGGTAGAAGAGGAACTGAAAGAAAAAGTAATATTTCTTTCACGAGAGAAACTGCAGGAAATGAATGATGCGGAAATAAGCAGGTTTCTGACAGAAGTACTTTGTGAAACACTGCCATTGTACATTTCGATTGATAAGGATGTACTTTGCCCGGATGATGCACAGACAACCTGGAGTCAGGGAGATATGAAGTTGACAACCTTACTTTCTGGTGTAAAGACAGTGCTGGAATGTGCAAAAAAGACCGGCGGAGAGATTGTTGGTGTGGATATCTGCGGAGAAGCTGATGTGGAGGCGGCACATGAAAATGAAGCTAACGATCTGGCGAATGAGAAGTTATTGGAGATTTTGGACACTTATTTTTAATCGAATCGAGTGAGTCTTAAGAATAGGATTGTTTTCTGATTGTGCTAATTGATATATTGACGGAGAATTATATTCACGGAATTATTGAGAGAATAAAGAGAGAAAGGAATTGAAGCATGCATAATGAGTTACTGCATATAGGTCCGCTGACAGTTTATGGTTATGGTTTTATGATTGCAATAGGGGTTCTGGCAGCATGGTTTGTTGCGGAACAGAGAGCACGCAGGCTGAAACTTGCATATGAACATATTTTTTATTTGGTAGTGTGGTGTGCGATTGGAGGATTTGCTTCTGCAAAAATTCTGTTCTGGATCACAAACTGGCAGGAATTTATCCAGAATCCACGACAGATTATCGGCTCAGATGGATTTGTGGTTTACGGAGGAATCATCGGAGGAATTTTTGCAGGATGGCTGTATTGCAGGATTAAGAAGTTGAAATTTCTGGCATATTTTGACCTGATGATGCCATCAATTGCACTGGCGCAGGGGTTTGGAAGGATCGGATGTTTTCTTGCCGGATGCTGCTATGGAAAAGAAACTTCCGGTCCGCTGGCGGTTACTTTTACCAGCTCGGACTTTGCACCCAATAATATTCCACTGATTCCGACACAGATTTATTCCAGTATTCTGGATTTTGTGCATTTTCTGCTTCTTCTTTATGTGGCGAAACATAAGAAAGCGGATGGACAGGTGGCGGCATGTTATCTGATCTTCTATAGTATAGGAAGGTTTATCATTGAATTCTTCAGAGGAGATATCAAGAGAGGAAGCGTTGGAGGTTTTTCTACGTCACAGTTTATCAGTATTTTTACGGCTATAGCTGGAATTATAGTGCTGTTTGTTGCTACAGTAAATAAAAAAGACAGCAGAAATTATCATAAAAAATAAATATCACACATATCATGTATAAAAAAATCTCAGGAGGATAAAAATGTTAAGACCTGATGATTTTGAAATGCAGATACAACAGGAAGAGATCCCCGGCATTCAGCCTGAACCGTCAATACCACCGGCACAGGATGAACAGTACGGGGATTTTATTGTGAGACAGGGACAGAATATCGGGGGAGATTATGCGAACAGACCGGATTCGGAATTTCTCCCGGTCAATGAGACATTTGGAATTCTATATGTTCCGTTAAATGAAATCGGCCCTCTGGAAATTAATTCTTATACATATGCGTCACTGCCGAAATGTTATGCATTTATGGACGTGGATGCGCTGAATGCATCCGGGATTATGCGGTTGCATAATCATCCGTATCTGAAATTGCAGGGAGAGGGAACGGTTATTGCAGTAATCGATTCGGGAATTGATTACGAGAATCCGATTTTTCGAAGTGGGGATATAAGCAGGATTGCCTATATCTGGGATCAGACGATCCTGGGAAAGGAAGATGAAAGAGTTCCTTATGGAAAAGTTTTTACAGGGGAGGAGATCAGCAGGGCGATAATGTCTGAAAATCCCAGGGAAATCGTGCCGTCAGTGGATGAGAACGGGCATGGCACAGCAATCGCAGGGCTGGCGGCAGGAAACTTTGTTCCGGCAGAGAATTTCTCAGGGGCTGCATCGAAAGCAACGATCATAGTGGTGAAATTAAAAGAAGCAAAATCTTATCTGAGAGAGTTTTATCAGTATCCGCCTCAGGCACAGGTATATCAGGAGAACGATATTATGTTTGGGATTTCTTTTGCGGTCAGGATGGCTAAGGAGATGGGAATGCCTGTTTCCATCTGTCTGGGGCTTGGCAGCAGTCAGGGCGCACACACCGGGGACAGTGAACTGAGCAGATATCTGGATTATATCAATGAAGATTCGCAAGTGTCAGTTTCTGTGGCAGCAGGAAATGAAGGAGCTGCGCAGCATCACTATACAGCAGAACTAAACGATGTACGAAATCAGGATACGGCAGAACTGCGTATTTCAGAAGGGGAGCAGGGATTTACTATGGAATTCTGGGGAAATCTTCCGGACGATTATGCAGTGTCGATCCAGTCACCGGCAGGAGAAAACCTGTATGTGAGCAGTTCTCTTGGCGCGGGGACGCAGGAACTGAGTTTTGTTTTTGTGGAGACGAAGGTGCTGGTAAATTATGTGGGAATGGAACGACAGACGGGAAAGCAGCTGATTTATTTTCGGTTCTTCCATCCGGCGGCGGGGATATGGAAAATAAATGTCAGTAAGAAAAAGGGGGCAGCAAGCCGATTTCATATATGGCTTCCGGTGCAGGGATTGATCTCAGAGGATACGTATTTTCTGGAATCTACTCCCTATAATACAGTTACCACACCGGGGGACTCAACCAGAAGCATTACGGCAACGGCTTATCAGTACCGGGATAATAGCCTGTATTTTCAGGCAGGGAGAGGATTTACGCCGAATGATCAGGCGACACCGGATTTGGCTGCACCGGGGGTAGAACTGATCATTCCGCTTCCGGGAGGGGCTTATGGAAAGGCTTCCGGGAGTAGTCTGGCGGCTGCGATTACCGCAGGGGCGGCAGCACTGGTGCTGGAGTGGGCGATCGTGAGGGAAAATATTCCTTATGCTTCCGGGAACAATGTGAAATTTTATCTGCAAAAAGGGGCTGAGCGAGACACACAGATGGAGTATCCCAATCCGGGGTGGGGATATGGCAGACTGGATTTGTATCATACGTTTGAGGTTATTAATTAATGTATTACTGTGGTGGAGGCAGACACCGGTTTCTCTTGCGATAACATTTTAACGTCTAAAAGAAATGGATTATGATAGATAGTGATACAGCCACATTAGTCTCGGCACACTGGCAGAGAATTTTTTGTTCTACAAGATAAAAAATAATAACCAAATTCTCGAGACCAATCTTGTATAGTTTTCGGACAAAAAAAGTTAGGCAATCTAATTGTTTTTTAGGTCTAAAAGTGTTAAGATATAAAAAAGAATTTGGGAGGCTATTATGAAGAGAGGCAGTATTTTTGAAACTGACGGAATCCCTCGCATGAGTGAGGCTTTACCGCTTGCCATGCAGCATGTTGTAGCTATGATCGTAGGATGTGTGACGCCGGCGATCATTGTTTCTGGAGCAGTTCCGGGTGGACTCTCCAGGGAAGATCAGGTGATTCTGATTCAGTCAGCACTGGTTATTGCAGCATTATCAACTTTGCTTCAGCTGTTTCCAATCGGCGGGAAGGCGAAATTTGCGATTGGTTCCGGTCTGCCAATTATCATGGGTGTCAGCTTTGCCTATGTGCCGAGTATGCAGGCGATAGCGGAATCGTATGGGATTGCGGCTATCATGGGAGCGGAGATCGTTGGTGGTATTGTTGCAGTTATCATGGGCTTGCTGGTTAAGAAGATTCGTATATTTTTCCCGCCACTGATTACCGGAACGGTTGTATTTACCATTGGTCTTTCTCTGTATCCGACAGCTATCAATTATATGGCCGGCGGTACCAGTAATCCGAATTATGGTTCCTGGCAGAACTGGGCAATTGCGTTCTTTACACTGATCGTGGTTACAGCTTTGAATCATTTTGGAAAAGGAATCTGGAAACTGGCTTCTATTCTGATCGGTATTATTGTGGGATATCTGGTTTCTATTATGTTTGGAATGGTTGATTTCTCAAGTATCGGAGAGGCAGGTGTCTGTCAGCTTCCATCTCTGATGCATTTCGGAGTACAGTTTGAGCCGTCTTCCTGTGTGGCACTGGGAATCTTGTTTGCAATCAACTCTATTCAGGCAATCGGTGACTATTCCGCAACTACAATCGGGGCTATGGACAGAACTCCCAAAGATGAAGAACTGCAGAGAGGAATTGTAGGATATGGTATTTCCAATGTCGTAGGTGCACTTCTTGGCGGACTTCCAACTGCTACATATAGCCAGAATGTAGGTATTGTCACTACCACAAAAGTTATCAACCGATGGGTGCTTGGTCTGGCAGCTGCAATCCTTGGAGTGGCTGGTCTTGTACCGAAGTTTTCGGCAATTCTGACAACGATTCCTCAGTGTGTACTGGGTGGCGCGACGGTATCGGTATTTGCCTCTATCGCAATGACTGGTATGAAGCTGGTTGCCTCTGCGGAGATGGATTACCGTAACTCATCTATCGTAGGACTTGCAGCGGCACTGGGAATGGGTGTATCCCAGGCAACTGCAGCTTTGGCAAGCTTCCCGACATGGGTAACAACTATCTTTGGCAAATCCCCGGTTGTTCTTGCAACTATCATTGCTGTATTACTGAACGTGATTCTTCCGAAAACACGGGATGAGAAGAAAGAGGAAGAGAAAAAAAAGGTTGAAATCGAGCATAAGCTGGAAGAAGATCATAAGGGATTTGAGGAATAAAGAATGAAAAACTGTATATATTTTTAGAAAATTTAACCGAATCAACTAAGTCCCCTGAGGAGGTTGCGAAAAGCAATAAGTAGCGAAGCGGATTGCGAATATTCGCTTGACTTATAAGAGAAAAAAGTGTGCGTTCACAAGGGGAATGTGGAAGCACACTTTTTTGTATAACAGAAAATAATCCTGCGCTGTTTTCTATTGTATAAATCTGTAAATATTTGATACGAGATGCTATTTGCGATATACAAAATCAGGAAGTCCGTCTTCTCCATAAGGGATATCTACAGCACCCTGGATCAGTGGAAGGGCATAATTTATGAAGTCTTCGGTAACATCGGAACCATCTTTACAGATCCATTCCTGAGGAACAGTTTTTTCCTCATTACAGATTTCGTTTACATCCTCCAGGCTACATTCCATTGAATAGGAGCCGTCAGCGGTTTTGATACGGATAAACGAAACCATTTTTCCTGTTTCTCCGTTTAAAGCTGCCTGTACACCGAAAGTACCTGCAGAAATTGCCTCCTTTTGGTCAATGGCAGACATCATGGAAACAGAGCAGCGCTGGCAGACATTAAGTTCTACGGAACGTGCTTTGACACCAAGGCGGCTGCGAACAAGATTTTCAAGATATTTACCGCATCCTGCAAGCATTTTATGGCCAAAAGTGTCAGTGCCTACGGAACTGTCGTATTCGCAGATAAAGGTACCGGATGCGTCATGGATACCTTCGGATACACAAACAACAACATTGCAGTTCTTCTCAAAGGATTTCTCTACAGCATGAAGGAAAGCTTCCTGATCAAATGCAGTTTCCGGAAGATAGATAAGAAGAGGATTGTCATTTACATATTTGCGTGCAAGAGCTGATGCAGCAGTAAGCCATCCGGCGTGGCGTCCCATGATTTCTACGATGGTTACAGATTTTTTTTCATAAACATTGGCATCCGTAGTGATTTCACGGACAGTGGAAGCTACATATCTGGCAGCACTTCCGTAACCTGGAGTGTGATCAGTATGAACCAGATCGTTATCAATAGTCTTTGGCTCTCCGATAATGCGGATATCGCTGCCAATCTGCGCCGCATAGCGTGAAAGCTTGCTTACAGTATCCATAGAATCATTTCCGCCAATATAGAAAAACCAGCCGATATTCATTTCATTGAATTTTTCGAACAATTTTGGATAAACCGGGTCTTCGAGTGATTCAGGCAGTTTATAACGACAGGAACCAAGGTAGGCTCCAGGAGTAAATTTCAATCCATCTAGTTTTTCTCCCGGAAGTGCTTCTGAGAAATCAAGAATGGTATTGTTTAAAAATCCTTCGATTCCATTTATCATTCCATAGATGCGGTCTATGGTTTCCGGATGGCGTCTTCCCTCGGATACAACTCCGTAGAGGCTGCTGTTGATAACAGTGGTGGGACCGCCGGACTGACCGACGATAAGGTTCTTTCTGGACATAAGACTAATAACCTCCTTATTGATAATCTGGTGAGATTATAACATAAAATACAGGCGAATAAAAGGAACAGTTCATATCAGGATAAGAAAAGCGCGATGGCTACGGCGATTGGTGACAACGCCGCAGGCAATCTGGAATGAATTTTGGCTACGTTACTGTGAACGGAGTGAACAGTAACGAAAAATCATAATGATGCAGATTACTGACCGGGTTAAGCTTTAAAAAAAAGTATTTTTGTGCTATATTGAGAATAGTGACACAAGAGGAAACATTTGTATTGAAAAGAGAAGGGAAGCAAAACCATGCAGGACAAAAAGCTTGAGCAGGCACTGGAAATTTATTTTCAGAACATACCCGCCGGAGAATCAGAAGAATTCCGGGAAGCACAGAAATATCTGAAACTCAGGATACGTTCTGCAATGGAGCTTCTGATAGAGAAAGAAGACACAGAGAGAATGGAACAGCTGGAGAAATGCGGCTGGTTTTCTGAAAACGAACTCATGGTTTTTATCAGATACGCTCAGGAGAAAACGAAACTCCGCGCTCTGGTATGGCTGCTTCATCTGAAAGATAAGAAATATGGATATCAGAAGAGGGATTTTTCACTGTAATATTTTCAGAAGATGCGACAAACATTAAAATGATCAGAGAAAAAGGAAAAGATAGGCATGAGCGACAAAAACCAGCAGGATTTTCTTGGAAAGAAGATTCTCCAGAATTGCAGAAACGAACTGTATCTGGATTTTCCATACCTCGATGGAGCGTTTGCAAGTCTGGAATATGAGGCAGATAACAATATTTCCACGATTGCCACAGACGGAGAGAAAATCTATTTTAATCCGGAATTTCTTATGAAAAAATATGTAGAAGATTCTGCTCTGGTAAGAAGCGGGTATTTACATATGTTGCTGCACTGCCTGTATCTTCATGTCTTCCTGAAACCGGATAAAGATGTGAGTGAATGGGACAGAGAATGCGATGCTTTTGTAGAAGGATTGATTGATAAAGCAGTCAGTGAGAGAGAAATTTCCAGTCTCAAAAGAAAGAAACAGACAGGAAATGATTATAGGGTGTATGAGCATTTGGAAAATTGTTTTGACGACCATTCTGTCTGGCTAAAGAATTCCGGTCAGGCCTCCGGCGGCAGGAGAATAAAGGAAAAATGGGAGAGAATCCTTGCCTACACTTCTCAGAATAAAACCGGAACCCAGAGCAGAGCCGGGAGTCAGACCATAAACCGTCAGGAAGAACTGGATGCGATATACAGAAGCAGATATGATTACCGGAAATTTTTGAAACAGTTTTGCAGACTTCGAGAGGAAGTCGAACTGGACACAGAGAGCTTTGATTATATTTTTTATTCTTATGGAATGAAATATTACGGAAATCTTCCTTTGATAGAACCATTGGAATATAAGGAAGTAAACCGCCTGGAGGAATTGGTGATCGCCATTGATACTTCGGGGTCATGTTCGAAAGAAACTGTCCGGAGATTTTTGGGAGAGACGTATGCGATTCTGAATGAAAAAGAGAATTTTTTCAGCAGAATGAAAGTTTATATCGTTCAATGCGACTGTTTCATTCAGAAGGTAGATGTGATTCATTCTGAGGAAGAATGGAAAGAATACAGCCGCAAAGTGACGATTCAGGGGCGGGGTGGGACAGATTTCCGTCCGGTATTTGAACTGATCAGGCAGGAGAAAGAGAAAAAAGAACTGAAAAATCTCCGGGCACTGATTTATTTTACAGATGGTGACGGGATTTATCCAAGGCAGAAGCCGGACTATGAGACTGCGTTTGTGTTTTTGCAGCGTACCGATAAGATGAAACTGGTACCTGCGTGGGCAAAATGTCTGATCACAAAGTGAAAGAGAGACGAAGAAACTGACGGGAGCATATACAGAAATGAATATACAGGAAGCAAAAAAAGAAATCTGTAATACACTTCGCGCGTATTTAGCGAAGGATGAGAATGGATATTATATTTATCCGCTGGTACGTCAGAGACCAATTCTGCTGATCGGTCCTCCGGGAATCGGTAAGACTGCTATTATGGAACAGGCGGCTTCTGAGTGCGGGGTTGGGCTTGTGTCCTATACGATCACGCATCATACCCGTCAGAGTGCCATCGGTCTGCCGGAGATCGTGAAACGTAACTATGGCGGTAAGGGAATGATGGTTACAGATTATACGATGAGTGAGATCGTAGCTTCTGTCTATGACTGTATGGAGAAAACAGGAAAAAAAGAGGGAATCCTTTTTATTGATGAGATCAACTGCGTATCGGAAACTCTGGCACCGGCGATGCTGGCACTTCTTCAGAATAAGACTTTTGGAAGTCATAAGATTCCGGAAGGATGGGTTCTGGTAGCAGCAGGTAATCCTCCGGAGTATAATAAATCGGTAAGAGAGTTTGATATTGTTACCCTGGATCGTGTTCGTAAGCTGGTAATAGAGCCGGACTGTGAGGTATGGTTGCGATATGCCGGAGGACAGAATGTACATCAGGCAATTCTTTCCTATCTTTCTATGAAAAAGGAACGATTTTATAATGTTGAGAATACAGTCGATGGCAAGTTCTTTGTGACGGCCAGAGGATGGGAAGATCTTTCCAGACTGATCCAGAGTTATGAGAAACTGGAAATTGAGATTAATGCGGAGATGGTGGGAGAATTTCTGCAAAAAGAGGAAACTGCCAGAGATTTTGCAGGATTTTACCAGTTGTATACAAAATATGGAGAGGATTACCAGATACCTGCGATTTTGAATGGAGAACTTAGCAGTGAAAAATTAAAGCAGAAGCAGCAGATGGCGGCAGGCGGGACTTTTGAAGAACGGTTTGCGGTTGTAAATCTGATACAGGGAACATTGAGAGAGACGGCGGAGAGATATGAGAATGTGACTCATCAGATTGAGGTATTGCATGAACTGTTATTGCATCTGAGAAATCATGTGAAAAAAATTTCTCAGGATGTGAAAGAGCGGGATCAGCTGCCATCGGGGATTTCGGCGTTGGAGGAATTTACGCAGGAACAGGATAACAGCCTGCAGGTTAAGATAAAAATGGAGCTGATTTCGCTCAGAGAGCAGAAATTTCAGGAGACAGCGATCCGCAGATTAAGAGAATATATTCTGGTTGCAAAGAAAGAGCATTTAAGGTCAGCTGAAAATGGGTTTAAACGAATCTGTAAATGCTTTGAGGAAGAGGCTGCACGAAGGGAAAATCTGGTGCAGAAAATGCACAGAGAATTGCAGAATGCCTTTTTATTTATCAAAGAAAGTTTTGGTGACAGTCAGGAAATGCTGCTTTTAGTGACAGGAATTACCGCGGATAATACGATGACGACGTTTATTGCAGAGAATGGATGCCCGGAGTATTTTCAGTATAGTGAAATGCTTCTATATAATAAAGAAGAAAAAAATTTACAGAAAGCCTGCGCAGAGGCAATGCAGGCAATATGAAGGCAGTGTGCCAGTGGCAAAATGAAGGCAAAGCTACAGCTGAGAATTGTAGCGGAAATGGAGGAAGCATGTCAGAAAAACAGCCTAAAAAAAAGAAAACAGCAGGAGACATTGTACTGACGGTTGTTCTGATCGCGGCAATCTGCGTATTCTGTTATGCGGGATATAATCTGTTTCATATCTATACGGAATATAAAAAAGGAACAGATGAGTATAATGAGATTGCGCAGATGGCAGTGACTGAACGTGATCCGGACGGTGAAGAAGCAGGGCCGTCAGCAGGAGAACTGAAAGCTCCGATGAATATCGATTTTGCCTCACTTAAGAGTGTAAATGATGATGTTGTCGGATGGATTTATGTGGAGGCAGTGCCGGATATCAATTATCCGATCGTGCATGGAAAGGACAATGAAACTTACCTTCACAGAACCTATGAGAAGAACTATAACTTTGCAGGAACTATTTTTGTAGACTATGAGAATAAAGGGGATTTCAGTGACTGCAATACGATCGTATATGGTCATAATATGAAAAACGGCTCTATGTTTGCGCAGCTGAAGAAATTTTCCCAGAATGAAGAAACCTATAAGAAGAGTAAATATTTCTGGATCTTTACACCTGAAAAGAATTACAGATATGAGATTATCTCAGCTTATACAACAGGGGTGAACAGTGATACCTATACACTGTTTAAGGGACCTGGCGAAGAATTTGAAAAGTATCTGGAGAAGATTAAAGGATATTCGGAAATTAAGACAGATGCCGAAGGACTGAATATGAAAGACAAGATCATTACGTTATCTACATGTACAGGAAATGAGGCAACCCGCTATGTAGTCCAGGGTAAACGCGTAGATACACTGGATGTGGAATAATATTTGAAAGAATATTTGAAAAAAATTTATATGGAATCAGAGTGTATAATATGGTAGAAATATAAAGAAGGAAATATTTCAGCAGGGGATAAAGGAGGAATAAAAATGGCAGGAGAGGTTGAGAAACTACAGGAACTTGTGGACAAATATGACAATATTGTTTTCTTTGGCGGTGCCGGTGTTTCTACAGAGAGTGGAATTCCGGATTTCAGAAGCCAGGACGGTCTTTATCACCAGAAATATGACTATCCGCCGGAAACGATCTTAAGTCATACGTTCTTTATGAGAAAACCGGAAGAATTTTTTAAATTCTACAGAGACAAGATGCTCTGTGACACAGCAAAACCTAATGCGGCACATCTGAAACTGGCAGAACTGGAACAGGCAGGCAAGCTCAAAGCTGTTATTACCCAGAATATTGACAACCTGCATCAGATGGCCGGCAGTAAGAAAGTCCTGGAACTTCATGGAAGTGTACATCGTAATTATTGTATGAAGTGCCACAGATTTTATGGTTTTGCACATATGAAAGCTTCCACAGGTGTTCCGAGATGTGAATGTGGTGGAATTATTAAGCCGGATGTGGTATTGTATGAAGAAGGTCTGGATAATCAGACAATCAATGAGGCAGTGAAGGCAATCTCAGAAGCGCAGGTGCTGATCATCGGGGGAACTTCTCTGGCAGTTTACCCGGCAGCAGGACTGATCGATTATTTCCGGGGAGAACATCTGGTGGTAATCAATAAGTCTCCGACACCAAGAGACAGTTATGCAGATCTGCTGATCCAGGAGCCAATCGGACGGGTATTTTCGCAGATTCACTGCTGACATATTAATAACAGATGGTATATCTGAAGAATTTTTATGCTGTTCGGGCAGATTATGAATGTCGGTCATATGTAGTGTGGCATAGGCATTATTAGAAAATGATTTATAGAAAAATGTAAGATGAAGAAAAACAAGGAGCGAGATTATGGGATTTCTATATGAAGTTGGTGATACAGTTACACTGAAAAAAGTCCATCCCTGCGGCAGCAGAGACTGGGAAATCTTAAGAGTAGGCGCAGATTTTCGACTGAAATGTACCGGATGCGGACATCAGATCATGGTTCCGCGCAAAATGGTAGAAAAAAATACGAAAAATTTGATAAAAAAAGAAAAATAACACTTTACAGACACAAAAAAATATGTTAGAATCAACAATCGTGATATATTTTATATCCTTGCTCTTTGACAGGCAAAGGGCCAACAGACCATAAGGAGGTAAAGCAAGACATGAACAAGTACGAGTTAGCATTAGTTGTTAGTGCAAAAGTTGAAGACGAAGTACGTGATGCAGTTGTTGAGAAAGCAAAAGGATACATCACACGTTACAACGGCACTATCACAGAAGTAGAAGAATGGGGTAAGAAGAAATTAGCTTACGAAATTCAGAAAATGCATGAAGGCTTCTACTATTTCATTCAGTTTGAAGCAGACGCACAGTGCCCAGCGGAAGTTGAAAGACACGTTCGTATCATGGACAACGTATTAAGATACTTAGTCGTAAGAAAAGACGCATAATCTTATACAGAGTGGATTTAGAAGGCACCATTAATTGATCCGTTCAACCATTCACAGCAGAAACGAAGAGGTATTTACATGAACAAAGTAATTTTAATGGGACGCTTAACAAGAGATCCTGAGGTGAGATATTCCGCGGGAGAGAACGCATTGGCGATTGCCAGATATACACTGGCAGTAGACAGAAGATTCCGTCGTGACGGTGAGGCGACAGCGGATTTCATCAACTGTATATCCTTTGGACGTACAGCTGAGTTTGCTGAGAAGTATTATCGTCAGGGACTTAAGATCGTTGTTTCAGGACGTATCCAGACAGGCAGCTACACCAATCGTGATGGCCAGAAGGTCTACACAACAGAGGTTGTAGTTGAGGAACAGGAGTTTGCTGAGAGCAAGTCAGCCAGCGACAATTACGCGGCTTCCCATCCTCAGACATCAGCACCTGCACCATCCATGCCGGCTCCGGGAGCAGCCAGTGCAGACGGCTTTATGAACATTCCGGACGGAATTGATGAAGAACTGCCGTTTAATTAGAGCTTATTACAAACTGTTAGAATAAAATAGGAGGAAAGCAATCATGGCTTACAATAGAGGCGAAAGACCAGACTCTCCAATGAAGAGAAGAGGCGGCCGCAGAAGAAAAAAAGTTTGTGTATTCTGTGGTAAAGAGAATAACGAAATTGACTACAAGGATGTAGCAAAATTAAGAAAATATGTTTCTGAAAGAGGAAAAATCCTCCCAAGAAGAATCACAGGAAACTGTGCAAAACATCAGAGAGCACTGACAGTTGCTATCAAGAGAGCACGTCATATGTCTATGATGCCATACATCCAGGACTAATTCTGAAGATGAATAATAAAACCGCTGTTTTCCACAGTAAAAATTGTGGAGACAGCGGTTTTTTGTATCACAGAAAATCATTCTGCAATCTTCCCATGATATAAAAGCCCGGCAGGACCGCCTTGAGGTGGAACGGGAAAACTACTGGAAATGAAGCGGGCTGCAACGTTTTTGCAGTTAGTATGGTAAATCCTGTTGAAATCTGTTATAATACCTACAAAAGGGCGTTTTTCAACACGTTCCTGTACAGCGTGAAAGAGTAGTGACACTGTTTCCGGGCATGAAGTGAACAGCAACGTTGCACTCACGCGATTTGCTGTACAGAGGTAAATTAATAGAATGAAAAACGGAAAGAAAAATATGAATGATAAACTGAAATTAAAAGGGCACATGAAAGCTTTTATGAGATGGCCTTTGATTCTCTCAGCTTTATTGATCGTACTTAATATTCTGGTATATTGCGTCAGCGTGAAGGCCGGACTCGTTGTATCGGCCGGAATTCTTATTTATGTAGGGATTGCGGTCGGGGTACTTCGATGTCACAGACCTTTTATCGTAAATGAGCTGATTGCTTTTGCAAATCAGTACGATTTACTTGAGAAGAGAATTCTGGAGGAACTGGCTTTGCCCTATGCCATCATGGATATGAATGGCAGAATGATCTGGTCAAATAAGGTATTTGCAGAACTTACCGGAAAGGATCAGTTTTATAAGAAAAATATCAGCACAATTTTTTCGGATGTGACAGCTGATAAGCTGCCGGTTGCAGACAAGAGGGAAATCAGCGAGATCAGTACCCAGTTTGGAGAGAAGATTTACCGTGTTTCCATGCAGAGGGTAGAACTTGGTGAGATCGTGGCAGGCAGTGAGATACTGGAGAATACAGACAAAAATGTCAGTCTTATCGCTATGTATATGTATGACGATACAGAACTGAAAGAGTATATCAAGAAGAACGAAGATAATAAGCTGGTTGTGGCATTGGCTTATCTGGATAACTACGAAGAAGCACTGGAGAGTGTGGAAGACGTGAGACGTTCTCTGTTGATTGCATTGATCGATCGAAAGATTACAAAATATTTTTCCAATTTTGACGGCCTTGTAAAGAAGCTTGAGAAGGATAAATACTTCCTTATCATGCGCCAGAGTTCTCTGGATACTCTGAAAGAGCAGAGATTCCATATTCTGGATGAAGTTAAGACTGTTAATATCGGAAATGAGATGGCAATCACGTTGAGTATCGGTGTCGGACTTAATGCCGCCACTTATATTCAGAACTATGAGTATTCCCGAATTGCTATAGAGATGGCGCTTGGACGCGGTGGCGATCAGGTTGTTATCAAGAACGGAAACAATATTACTTACTATGGCGGTAAAACCCAGCAGATGGAGAAGGCTACCCGCGTGAAGGCACGTGTAAAAGCACAGGCGCTGAAAGAGTTTATGAGTACCAAGGATCGCGTTGTGGTTATGGGGCATAAGATTACAGACGTGGATGCCCTGGGTGCCGGAATCGGTATTTACCGTGCAGGTAAGACACTTGGAAAACCTGTTCATATCGTAGTAAATGATCCGACAAAATCCATCCGCCCTCTGATTGCGGAATACACGAATAACTCAGATTATGAGCCATCTATGTTTGTGGACAGCGCGCAGGCAAAAGACCTTATAGATAATAATACGGTAGTAGTTGTAGTTGATACGAACAGACCAAGCTATACCGAATGCGAAGAACTGCTGTATATGACAAAGACAGTAGTTGTACTGGATCATCACAGACGTGGCAGTGAGGTAATCGAGAATGCGGTGCTTTCTTATGTTGAGCCTTATGCATCATCAGCATGCGAGATGGTAGCAGAGATCCTACAGTATTTTTCAGACGATCTGCGCATCCGCAATATTGAGGCCGATTGTCTCTATGCGGGAATTGTGATTGATACAAATAACTTTACAACGCGCGCAGGAGTCCGTACTTTTGAAGCAGCTGCATTCTTAAGAAGAAGCGGGGCAGATGTGACGAGAGTGCGTAAGCTGTTGAGAGATGATCTGAAATCTTATCAGGCTCGCGCAGACGCAGTACGGACAGCCCATATTTACAGAAACTGTTTTGCTATTTCTACATGTCCGAGCGAGAATCTGGACAGCCCTACAGTTGTAGGTGCGCAGGCTGCCAATGAACTTCTGAATATTGCAGGAGTTAAGGCATCTTTTGTACTGACACAGTACAATAATGAAATTTATATCAGTGCCCGTGCAATTGACGAGATCAATGTACAGGTAATGATGGAAAAGATGGGCGGAGGTGGTCATATGAACATTGCCGGTGCCCAGGTAAAGGCTTCTCCGGATGAAGTAGAGAGAATGCTCAAAGACATCATAGATCAGGAATATCAGGAGGAAAACATAAAATGAAAGTAATCTTACTTGAAGACGTAAAAGCACTTGGAAAAAAGGGACAGATTGTAAACGTTAGTGACGGATATGCAAGAAATATGATCCTTCCTAAGAAACTGGGACTGGAGGCAACTCCTAAGAATTTAAATGATCTGAAGCTTCAGAAAGCAAATGAAGAGAAAGTTGCCAAAGAAGTTTATGAAGCAGCACAGGCATTTGCCAAAGATCTTGAGACAAAAGAAGTCATCCTTACCCTGAAAACAGGAGAAGGCGGAAGAACATTTGGCTCAGTTTCTTCCAAAGAAATTTCAGAAGCTGCAAAGAAACAGTTAAATCTGGACATTGATAAAAAGAAACTGCAGCTGCCGGAGCCAATTCGTGTACTTGGTGTGACACAGGTACCTGTGAAATTACATCCTAAGGTAACCGGAACTCTTAAAGTATGGGTAAAAGAAGCGTAGGCTTTCCCCGGAGGGATAAAGAATGGAAGAAGCGCTGATTAAAAGAATACTCCCCCACAGCATGGAGGCAGAGCAGTCTGTAATCGGCTCAATGATCCTGGACAGAGATGCGATTATTGTTGCATCTGAGATACTTACCAGTGACGATTTTTATCAGAAACAGTATGGCATCATATTTGATGCGATGGTAGAGTTATGTAATGAAGGGAAACCGGTAGATCTGGTGACCCTTCAAAATCGTTTAAAAGAGAAGGAACTGCCGCCGGATATCAGCAGCATGGAATATGTAAGAGATCTGATCTCGGCGGTCCCTACATCTGCCAATGTGAAGTATTATGCGAACATTGTCAGCGAGAAAGCGGTTTTGCGAAGACTGATCAAGGCAAATGAGGAGATTGCAAATACCTGTTATCTGGAAAAAGAGAATACAGAAGTGATTCTGGAGGAAGCGGAGAAAAAGCTGTTTAACATTCTTCAGAGACGTAACAATGAGGAATATGTGCCGATTCAGCAGGTTGTCCTCAATGCGATCAATAACATTGAGAAGGCATCGAAACTGAAAGGTTCTGTAACAGGTATCCCGACAGGTTTTGTGGATCTGGATTACAAAACTTCCGGAATGCACCCGTCAGATCTGGTTCTGATCGCAGCACGTCCTTCTATGGGAAAGACAGCTTTCGTTCTGAATATTGCCCAGTATATGGCGTTTCGTAAAGATGTCACAGTTGCGATATTCAGTCTGGAAATGTCAAAGGAACAGCTTGTCAACCGACTTCTTGCAATGGAATCACATGTCGATTCCCAGAATATGAGAACCGGTAATCTGAAAGACGAGGACTGGACGAAGCTGGTAGAAGGTGCAGATATTATTGGTAAATCGAATCTGATCATTGACGATACACCAGGTATCTCTATCGCAGAAATGCGATCCAAATGCCGTAAATATAAGCTGGAACATAATCTTGGGATCATTATGATCGACTACCTGCAGCTGATGAGCGGAAGCGGTAAAAGTGATTCCCGTCAGCAGGAGATCTCAGATATTTCCCGTTCACTGAAAGCTCTTGCAAGAGAGTTGAGTGTGCCGGTAATCGCATTATCGCAGCTTAGCCGTGCGGTAGAACAGCGTCCGGATCACAGACCGATGCTTTCTGATCTTCGAGAGTCAGGAGCCATTGAGCAGGATGCCGATGTGGTAATGTTTATCTACCGAGATGACTATTATCATAAAGATACAGAGAAGAAAGATATCGCGGAGATTATCATTGCAAAGCAGAGAAATGGCCCGATCGGAACCGTTGAACTGGTATGGCTGCCGAGATATACACAGTTTGTAAATATGAAGAAATAAAATTACTGTTCAGTACTCTATTATTTTGCGAGAAGTTTTGGATTGCAAAGGAAAGGATTCTGAATAGTTGTGAAATAAGAAATATACAGGACGAATGCAGAAGGCGAATGCCGGGAGCAATCGTCCTGTTTTGGTATTGAGAGACAATTTGGAGAAGAATTTGTCAATGGGATTTTCTTGCAATTCATTATAAGGATTTTTATAATAAAGTGTGAGAGACTTTGCTGTTTAATCAAATCAGGTTTATGATCTAAACGGCAAGTCAGCAGACAGGAGGGATAGCATGGAGCAACGGTATACTGTGACACAGGCAGCGGAAATCCTCGGCGTGAGGGCATCAGTTCTCCGATACTGGGAGGAAGAACTGGAACTGAGGATCTGCAGAAACGAGCAGGGACATCGTTACTACACCGGAAATGATATTACGCTTCTGGCTAATATAAAGGAACTTAAGAAGAGAGGACTTGCTTTACGTGCGATTAAAGAACTGGTTCCCAGAATTTCAAGGACAGCTCCCGGAAGCACAGACAGTAAAGTGAAACTCCTGGAAGATGAGCAGCCTGAGAGAGAAAAACTTCTGGAATTTCAGAAAATCCTGGAGCACCTGATCACGCAGGAATTACATATGAAAAAAGAAGGAGAAGACCAGTGCCGAGATCTGGATGAGGCGATACGCAATCGTCAGCTTGCAAGAAAGGAAGCAGCAGTTACGCTGGAGAAAAAGAATAGAGGAAATAAAAAAAAGGGAAAAAGACACCTTTAAAAATTATTTTGGGAGAGATATTGAAATACTTGAAATAGTACAGCGAATATTAAGTAACTGCTATATTGACTTGTCTGATTTTTCATCTGCGGCGTTGTCGTCAATCGCCGTAGCCACCGCTACGCCTCATTCCTCCGCCTTGCAGCTGAAGAAATCATCCTGCGTCAATATAGCAGAAACTTAATTTTCGCTGTACTAGTGAAAGAAATCTGCAGGAACAGAAAAAAGAAGATAATAAATAAAAAACAGCTTCATTTCTAATTGAACAGAAATGAAGCTGTTTTTAAATTCATAAATTATTCTGCTGGATGAATAGCTTCTGTTGGACAGGCATCAGCGCATGTTCCACAATCTAAGCAAGCATCAGCGTCGATTACATAATGCTCATCTCCCTGAGAGATAGCTTCTGCAGGACATTCACTTTCACATGTTCCACAGCTTACACATTCATCTGAAATTACATATGCCATAATTATAATCCTCCTTATTATAATAACGTTTTAGTGCCCCTATTGGGGTTCTGAACTCATTTTAATATATCTTTGTCGGAATTACAAGTATAAAATCAGATACATTATAAAATAATATCAAGTTAGATTGTGTTTACTTTGAGACTGCGTTTTTTTCACGTCTTTTGTGCTTTGAAGGACTGTCTTATTTGCATTATTTTCTGAAATCGCTATAGGAAAAGTTTTGAAAAATAGGTTATGAACATACAAAAAAAATAAGACTGTCAAAAAAATAATGCGTTTTTTCTAAATTTATTGACAATTTAAAAATAGAAAGGTATAGTAAAGGTAGTTGCAAAGAGGCATGACATAGAAAGTTGTGCCTCTTTTGTTCCGTAAGGACTGCTGACTGTGAGACGGATAGCAGTCTGTAACAAGAAGTCAGAAAACAGTAGAGAGAATGGAGGAAGAAGAATGAAAAAAGCATTGGCAATTGGACTTGCAGCAGTAATGGCAGTTTCTATGAGTGCACCGGTATTTGCGAGTGATGACAGCGAAAGTGGTGCCGGAATCGCAAAAGAAGATCTCAAGATTGGTGCGATTTATATCGGTGATGAGAACGAAGGCTATACAGCAGCTCACATGGCTGGAATCGATGAGATGGTAGAAAATCTTGGTCTTGATGATTCTCAGGTTATTGAGAAAACTCTGATCGGTGAAGATGAAGGATGCTACGATGCAGCAGCAGACCTTGCAGACCAGGGATGCCAGATTATTTTTGCAAACAGCTTTGGACATGAAACTTATATCCTGGAAGCAGCAGGAGAGTATCCGGACATACAGTTCTGTCATGCGACAGGAACTCAGGCAGCATCCAGCGGACTTTCCAATATGCATAACTACTTTACAAACATCTATGAAGCACGTTATGTATCCGGTGTAGTGGCAGGTCTGAAACTCAATCAGATGATCGAAGACGGCACTGTAAAAGAGGATGCATGTAAGATCGGTTACGTAGGTGCATTCCCTTATGCAGAGGTTATTTCCGGATATACTTCTTTCTATCTTGGCGCAAAGAGCGTATGCCCGTCTGCAACAATGGAAGTAAAATATACAAACAGCTGGGCAAGCTTTGACCTTGAAAAAGAATGCGCAGATGCTTTAATTTCTGATGGCTGCGTACTTATCAGCCAGCACGCAGATACAACAGGTGCTCCTACAGCATGTGAGGCAGCCGGCGTTCCTTGCGTTGGTTATAACATTGATATGACATCTGTTGCTCCGAATACAGCACTTACTTCCGCATCTATGGACTGGGGTGTATATTACACATATGCAGTACAGTGCATGATCGATGGAACAGCTATTGACACTGACTGGTGCAAAGGATTTGCAGAAGGCGCAGATAAGATCACATCTCTCAATGATAAAGCTGTAGCTGAAGGCACAGAAGAGAAAGTAAAAGAAGTAGAAGACGCGATCAGTGATGGTTCTCTTCATGTATTTGACACTTCTACATTTACAGTAGACGGTAAAGAACTTGATACATATGAGAAAGACGGAACAGAATATATTTCTGACGGATATTTCCATGAATCTGAATATGGTTCAGCACCGGCATTCGACATTGCAATCGACGGAATCACATCTATCACAGAATAAAGAATGAAACTGGCGGAGCTGCTTGTCGGCAGCTCCGCTTTTTTGTATGAACAGATAAAAGGAGGGAACGATAGTGGGAGAAAACTATGCACTTGAACTTAGAGATATTTCCAAGCGTTTCGGTTCAGTACAGGCAAACGACCATGTGAATCTCACACTGAGAAAATCAGAGATTCTTGCCATCCTCGGAGAGAATGGAAGCGGTAAGACTACTCTGATGAATATGATTTATGGAATTTATTATCCGGACGAAGGACATATCTTCGTAAATGGAAAAGAAGTAACGATCCGCTCGCCAAAAGATTCCTACGAACTGGGAATTGGTATGGTGCATCAGCATTTCAAACTGGTAGATGTACTGACAGCAGCCGAGAATATTGTTCTGGGACTTCCCGGGAAAGGGAAACTGGATATGAAGAAGATCACAGAAGATATCCAGAAACTGGTAGATAAATATGGATTTGAACTGGACCTTTCCCAGAAGATTTACGAAATGTCTGTATCCCAGAAGCAGACAGTTGAGATCATAAAGATGTTATATCGTGGGGCAAGAATCCTGATTCTTGATGAGCCGACTGCGGTTCTGACACCTCAGGAAGCTGACCGGTTATTTGATATTCTGAGAAATATGCGTAAAGACGGCTGTTCCATTATGATCATTACACATAAGCTGCAGGAAGTGCTGGCTTTATCTGACCGCGTTGCGATTCTAAGAAAAGGAAAATATATAGATACGGTAGAAACAGCACAGGCAAATGCACAGATCCTGTCAGAGATGATGGTAGGAGGCAGAGTAGACCTGAATATCGACCGTCCTGAGCCAGAGAATGTGAAACCGAGACTGATCATTAAGGGGCTGAATTGCAAAGATAAAGACAATGTGAAAACGCTTGATGACATTGATCTTACTGTAAATACAGGTGAGATTCTTGGTATCGCCGGAATTTCCGGAAGCGGACAGAAAGAATTTCTGGAGGCGATCGCAGGACTTCAGGAGCTGGAGAGTGGTTCCATCATCCTGCTTGACGATAATGGAAAGGGCATGGAACTTGCCGGAATGGACTCCATTTCTATCAATAAAGCAGGAATCAGCCTTGCCTTTGTACCGGAAGACCGTATCGGTATGGGACTTGTGGGCGATATGGATATGACTGATAATATGATGCTTCGAAGCTACCGAAATGGAAAAGGTCCTTTCCTGGATCGAAAAGGTCCGAAAGCTCTGGCTTTGAAGATCAAGGAGCAGCTTGAGGTTATGACTCCAAGTATCTCAGCACCTGTCCGTCAGATGTCAGGAGGAAATGTCCAGAAGGTTTTGGTGGGAAGAGAAATTGCTCAGAATCCGAAGGTTCTTCTGGTAGCGTTCCCGACACGAGGCGTGGATGTCAACACTTCTCATGTTATTTACAGACTGTTAAATGAACAGAAAGAAAAAGGTGTTGCAGTAGTCTGTGTAATCGAGGATCTGGATGTAGTTCTTGAACTGTGTGACAGAATCGCAGTGTTCTGTGGAGGTAAGATCAGCGGAATCGCAGATGGAAGAACTGCGACAAAAGAAGGAATCGGACTTCTTATGACGAAACATGAAAAAGGAGGGACGCAGGCATGAAGAAAGAACCTCTCTTACAGGTAAGTAAAAGAAGAAATAAAGCCGGATGGCAGGAGCGTCTTCTGATCCGCTTTATTGCATTGCTTCTGGCCCTGATTGTATGCGGTGCGGTGATCGTTGCACTGGTAAAGATGAATCCGGTAGATGTTTATAAAGCAATCTGGGATGGTGCCATGGGCTCAGAACGTCGTCTATGGCAGACGATACGAGACACAATGGTTCTGTTGTGTATTTCCATTGGACTTGCACCTGCATTTAAAATGAAATTCTGGAATATCGGTGCGGAAGGCCAGATTCTGATCGGTGGAGCTTGCTCAGCAGCTGTTATGATTTATGCTGGGGACAAAATGCCGACAGGATTACTTTTGATCGTAATGTTTGCGGCAAGTGCACTTGGCGGAATGATCTGGGGAATGATCCCGGCAGTATTTAAGGCACATTGGAACACAAATGAAACTTTATTTACTCTGATGTTAAACTATGTTTCCATGCAGGTTATTACATATTGCATCGTATTCTGGGAAAATCCGAAAGGTTCCAACACAGTCGGCATTATCAATCAGGCTACAAAGGCCGGATGGCTTCCGGAACTTTTTGGACAGAAATATGGCTGGAATGTTGTGATCGTTCTGGTTCTGACAGTAGGAATGTTTATTTATCTGAAGTATTGCAAACAGGGTTATGAGATCGCAGTAGTTGGTGAGAGCGAGAATACAGCCAGATATGCAGGTATTCAGGTGAAAAAAGTTATTGTCCGTACAATGGCTATTTCCGGTGCGATCTGTGGTATCGCAGGTTTTGTTATCGTAAGTGGTGCAAGCCATACAATTTCTACTGCAACTGCAGGTGGCAGAGGTTTTACCGCTATCATCGTTGCATGGCTTTCAAAATTTAACACATTTATCATGGTTGCGGTTTCTTTTGGCATCGTATTTATGGATCAGGGGGCTGTGCAGATTGCAACTCAGTATGGTCTGAATGAGAATGCTTCAGATGTTCTTCTGGGAATCATTTTGTTTTTCCTGATTGGTGCAGAATTCTTTATCAATTACAGAGTAAAGCGTGCAAAGAAATAGGAGGTAGATGCAATGAGTGTACTGATAATTTTTATTCAAAAAGCAATTGTCCAGGGCATCTGTATTCTGTATGGTGCGCTTGGCGAAATTATGACAGAGAAATCCGGTAACCTTAATCTGGGTATTCCGGGAATTATGTATATGGGCGGCATTTCAGGTCTGATGGGAGCATTTCTTTATGAGAAAGACAATCCGAATCCAAATGCACTTATCGGTGTTTTAATATCGTTTTTATGTGCATTTGCGTGTGCGACTATCGGTGGTCTGATCTATAGTATTCTGACTATTACACTTCGTGTAAATCAGAATGTAACAGGTCTTGCCCTTACCATCTTTGGTACAGGATTTGGTAACTTCTTTGGTGGTTCTATTTCCAAACTTGCAGGTGGTGTAGGACAGATTTCCGTAAAAGTAACGGGAAGCGCTTATACGGCGAAAATCCCTGGTTTATCTAAGATACCGGTCATCGGAGGGATTTTCTTTAATTATGGATTCCTGACATATTTATGTATCATTGCAGCAGTTGTATTGTCATATTTCCTGTTTAAGACCAGAGCCGGTTTAAGCCTTCGTGCAATCGGTGAGAATCCGGGAACTGCAGATGCGGCAGGTATCAATGTTATTAAGTATAAATATCTGTCTACCTGTATCGGGGCAGGACTGGCAGGACTTGGCGGACTTTATTTCGTAATGGAATATTCAGGTGGTACCTGGACAGATAATGGATTTGGAGATCGTGGATGGCTTGCAGTTGCGCTTGTAATCTTTGCACTTTGGAAACCATTAAATGCAATCTGGGGAGCATTCCTGTTTGGAGCACTTTATATCCTGTATCTGTATATTCCGGGACTGGGACGAAGCATGCAGGAAGTATTTAAGGCATTGCCATATGTGGTAACAATCATTGTGCTGATATTTACAAGTTTCCGAAAGAAGAAAGAACATCAGCCGCCTGCCGCGCTGGGACTTCCATATTTCAGGGAAGAAAGATAATAAAATTAGGCGTTTGCGGTTGATTCCAGAGTAAAATAGTATTATAATATCAGAAGCTATAGTAAGTGTACGTATGCCTTGAGTTTGCAGGATGAATGCGGGACAGAGGATATGGAAACGATAATGCTGAATAAAAATTAAGGAGGAAATTTACAATGGCTAAAGTGACAAAAGATATGCTGATCGGTCAGCTTCTTCAAGTAGATGCGAATATCGCACCAATTCTTATGAGAGCAGGAATGCACTGCCTTGGATGCCCGTCTTCTCAGATGGAATCTCTCGAAGAAGCAGCTATGGTTCATGGACTGGATGCAGATGTACTTGTTAACCAGATCAATGATTTTCTTGGAGAATAATCAGCTGGCTGATTAAAGCAATATGTAATAAATGGGATGTTCTGATTAATTTCAGGACATCCCATTTTTTGTGAAAATTTCTTATAACTGCACTAATTGCTGAAGTGCGGAGGCTGAGATAAGTTCTCCATGTTCTGTCAGGTATGCTTCACCTGAAGCTGTGAAAGCTCTTCCACGTCCATATTCCGTAAGAATATTGCATACCCTGTTAAAGTCTTCCGGGGAGAGAGAGGACTGGTGAACAACCAGCTTATAAATCTCATCAGCAGGATCCTTATAGAGCGTGTTAGCACCTGAGAAATAGCCGTTCAGTCCATGTGCTGCGGCGATTACATCATCCAGTGTACCGAACTCGTAAAGGCGGATAAGATTTACATCAGGAACCTGAGTATCATCTTTCTCGCCGGCAGTGTTACCCTGAGACGCATTCTTCTCTTTTGCCTGGGAACTTTTTACCTTTGCCTCATAAAGTTTCTGGAAAATATCGATGATATTGTCAGCTCCGTCAAGCTGAACAGTATCTGACTTCTCATTTCCTTTAAATGGCGCAAATTTGGAAAAGCGTGTATCCAGTTCTTCCGGATCTTCTACTTTGGTGATGATCAGGATGATACTCTCAGTGCTTACCGGAATTGCTTCGATCATTAATGGAATATTATCTGCTTCAAAACCAAACTGTATCTGCGCCTGTTGCATCATGTCGCGAAAAAGCTTTTTGGCTTTATCAGTACCATAGGCTAATTCACTGATACGGATCTGATGACTCTCAAGGTCTTCTCTTGTTAAGGTGCAGCGTATCTGGTTGTCATTGATTTTTTCTATCTTCATGTTGTCACATCCTATCCTAAATAGCGTTGCAAAATTACATATATAAGGGTAAGTTAGAATCAAAAGTTTTTTTGATTCTAATTTGCTATCTACGAATTGCTCCGCTGCAAAGCAGCTCCCGCAATTCTCAAACATTCGGAATCCACAGATTTACTACGAGTCCCTCATGTTTGGCGGCTCCCAAGTTCAAAAGTCTTATCGTGCAGGCACGAACAACTTTCTAATCTTTTGACCCTGATAGCATATAATTTTATACACTATATTATATAACAGAGAGCTGCGAAATGTAAAGATGAGTAATCTGCATAAATATTAAATTTTTGGAAACAAAACGGTAAAAATTACATAAATGCAGAAAAACTCTTGCGTCAAAACAAAAAACATGTATAATAAAAAAAGAAGAAACAATAAATCTGCGGTTCGTATAAACGAAGATTTGAAATGTTACTGAGAACGAAGAAACCAGTAACTCTGAAACATTAACTCTAATGATTTACTTACATTACTGAGCAACAGTAATCTATTTATTTCAAAACCTCATTGTCGATTATTCATACGGCGTTCCTGCCGTGACAATGTACAGGTAAATTCCCAGGATAAGATAAGTACAGCAGGGATATTGTTTTTTCAACAGCCGATGAGGTGCTTTCTAAAATCTTATTTTTAAAGGAGAGGAGGTAAGCTTACGGAAAATATATCACGGGCAACAAAAAAGGTCCTGCGTAAACCACTGAAAAAAGAACTTGAGAGTTACTTTGAACAGGGAATCCCTTTGTACCTTGATGGTACACCAAGTAACCCCAAATTGATTGCAAAAGCCTGTCAGATTGCAGAAGGTGGTGGCTATATGCGGGATTACGTAGAAGATGAAAAAGGACGGATCGCTCGTGTAGATTTTGATTTCGTCAAAAACAAATAACAAAAGAAAAAGCTGCCCGAACAGATTCCGGACAAGTCCCCCGTGTCCATAATGCCTTCGGGCAGCATAAAACATAGAAATCTTAAATAATCTAAAAAATTATGAAAAATGTTTTTTCGCAATACAATTGTAATAATTTATGATATACTAATACCAGAAGCAACATCACACCGAAAGGAAGAAAAATATGGATAAAAAATATAAACCAATAGTTGCAGTTGTGGTATTGGTCATTCTCGTTGCAGTACTTGGAATTGTCAGCCATGTAGTGGTGAAGTATATCCCATCAGGTGAGAAGATGGATTTAAATGAGTATTATGGAGAAATGGCAGATGGCGAGATCGCAATAGTTCTGGGAACTGAGAAACTGGATGAGCGCGGTCTGGTAGACGGAGACAGAGTTTATCTGCCTCTGAATGTAGTCAATACATATCTGAATCAGAGATACTACTGGGATTCTGCGAATCAGCAGGTACTTTATGCAACTCCATCAGAGCTTACCACGGTAGCTGCATCATCTGAGTCAGGTGACCAGGTATGGCTGAAGGACGATACGGTATATCTGAATCTTACCTATATACAGCAGTATACAGATATCGATGCGTATATCAGTAAGGAGCCATACAGAATTGCCATACAGTATCAGTTTGATAATATAAAGACTGTTCCAGTTAAAAAGAATACAAGTATACGTTACCGCGGAGGAATTAAATCACCGGTCGTCACTTCGGTAAAGAAAGGGGCACAGCTTCGACTTATTGAGGAACTGGATAACTGGGATCAGGTAGCCACAGATGATGGATATATTGGCTATATAGATAAGAAGAATGTCGGTAAAGCATCGGAGACAACTTTCGACAGAAATTTTGACAGAGAACAGTATTCATACCTGACAATGGATGGAAAGGTCAATATGGTATGGCATCAGGTTACTTCTACGGATGCAAATGCTTACTTTGCAGATGCAACAGCAAATATGACAGGTGTAAACGTAATTTCACCGACATGGTTCTATCTGCTTGATACATCTGGAAATATTGCAAACATATCAAGTGCAGATTACGTAGCACAGGCTCATGAGAAAGGACTTAAAGTCTGGGGGCTGATCGATAACTTTACGCAGGAAGTAAGTACGACAGAGACACTTTCAAATACTGCGGCAAGACAGAATATTATCAGTCAGCTGATTCAGGCTGCGACAAGTGTGGGAATGGATGGCATCAATGTGGACTTCGAGTCTCTCAGCGAAGATGTTGGAATTCATTTTCTGGAGTTCCTGAGAGAACTTTCGATAGAATGTCATAAGAATAATCTGGTCCTTTCTGTGGATAATCCGGTTCCGGAAGATTTCACCAGTCATTATGACCGCGCTGAACAGGGAAGAGTTGTCGATTACGTGATCATTATGGGATATGATGAACATTATGTGGGATCTGAAGCGGGCTCTGTCGCATCTCTTCCATGGGTAGAACAGGGAATTCAGGATACTCTGGCAGAAGTTCCGGCAGAGCGTGTGATCAATGCAGTACCGTTCTATACCAGATTGTGGAGAACTACTGGCGGAAATGTAACCAGTGAGGCAATTGGTATGGATCAGGCGCAGCAGGTGATTTCTGAGAATAATGTGGAAACCTATTGGGATAAGACGACATCTCAGAATTATGGAAAATATGATATTGATAATTCTACCTATCAGATCTGGATTGAGGATTCTCAGTCAATCGCGGAGAAGGTTAAGCTTGTGTCGAAATACAATCTTGCAGGAGTTTCTGCATGGAAACTTGGATTTGAAAATAGCGGTATCTGGCAGGTAATTAGTGATAATCTGAATTAAAATATAACTGTTTAGTATTTTACAGTTACGAGTCAAAAGCTATTGCAAATCATCTTTGGTTATGGGATTTTGACTTATTGTTGATACATTGGAAAAACAAATGAAAGTCCGGAAATATAATGGGCTCTAAAAACATCTCTTGAGACATATATTAAGTATAGTAATTAGAAAGTGATAAGCTTTTGAATCTTGCAGATAATGTCTCAGGAGGTGTTTTTTATTATGAAAAAATATGGACTGGAGCTGCTTATGGCGTGTCTGCTTCTTGTGAGTTTCCTGATCTTATCAAAGCAGGCTGCGCAGGTAGCGGGCACTATGGCAACAACTGATAATTTAAAGACTATTTTGGTGGATGCGGGACATGGCGGCGCGGACCCGGGAATGATCGGAGTGGGAGGACTGGAGGAAAAAGGAATTAATCTTCAGATTGCCATGAAACTGAGAGAAATTCTGGAGAAAAAAGGTTTTACCGTAATTATGACAAGGGAAGAGGATAAGGGACTTTATGATGAGGAAAGCAGAAACCAGAAAGCACAGGATATGCAGCGGAGAATTGTGCTGGTAAAGGAGTGTAAGCCGGTATTATGTATCAGCATTCACCAGAACAGTTATCAGGATTCGGCAGTTTACGGACCTCAGGTATTTTATTATGAAGATTCTGCTCAGGGAAAAAGTCTGGCAGAACTGATTCAGGAGAAATTAAACACCAGGCTGGATGTAAAGCGTCCGCGCGTGGCGAAAGGGAATAAGACTTATTATCTGCTGAAAAGAAGTAAAAGTGTTCTGAATATTGTGGAGTGTGGTTTTCTGACGAATCCACAGGAGGCAGAGCTGCTCCAGACAGATGAATATCAGCTTAAAGTAGCAGATGCGATATCTGAGGGAATCGATGCGTATTTCAGTAAGAATAAATAGCAAAAAATTATAACATAGCTGCTTAAGTGATAAGTGGGATAATTCTTTACGGATTGCAAGGGATAATTGATAAAATTGTTTATTTTATGTGAACTGACTTTTAATAAGAAGAGTTTTTTGCTATACTGATACAGATTTGAGTGGACTATAGCAAATGCAATAGTCGGAATATAAATATAGTAAAAACATACAGGGAGAAATTATGCTTGGAATAATTTATCTGATTCTTGCGGGAATACTGGGATATAAAGCTTCAAAGATACTGATAGAAGAGGGAACGAAGTTTTCTTTTATTAACCGTATCTGGCTTATCCTGCCGGCTTCGTTTGGAGTAGGTACGCTTTTGCTGACCTGGGTAGTATATATCATTTCGTGGTTTTTCAGTGTGATTGGAAAAGTAAAAAATCCACTTTTATATGGAAATGCTATTGGAATGGCAGGTGTATTGATCTTTATTATACTGATCGAAGTACAGAAATACAGAAGCCATTCAAGTTTGGTAAGATCAAATATGGAGATAAGTCTGACTGAGCAGATTGATCAGGACAGGAAATTAAAGAAAAAGAGCAGAAAGTTCTCTATGGATAACCTGATAACAGATAAAAGCAGATTTAAGAAGGAATTAATTCTGTTTGGACTGCTGGCAGCATTTATTACATATATGATGTTCTATGTTTTCTACATGAAAGATGGAATTCTGTATTCTGGACTGACTGTATATGGAGACTATGCGCCACATACGGCGATGATACGTTCTTTTTCCATGGGGAATAATTTCCCGACACAGTATCCTCATTATGGAGGAGCAGATGTAAAATATCATTTTATGTTCCAATTTCTGGCAGGAAATCTGGAATATCTGGGAATGCGCATGGATATTGCTTATAATATCGTGAGCCTTACTTCATTGACTGGATTTCTTATGCTGTTGTATCAGCTGGCACTTCGGATCACAGGGAAAATGTGCTGCGGTGTTTTAACGATTTTTCTGTTTTTCTTCAGAAGTGGAATGGCTTTTTTCAGATTTGTGTGGGAACATATACAGGTTGGAAATTTGCTGGAGACTTTGACGGAGAATGTTTCTTTCATTGGATATACGACCAATGAAAATTGGGGATTGTGGAACTTTAATGTTTATCTGAATCAGAGACATCTGCCATTTGGGCTTCTTATGGTGACACTTGCATTATATCTGTTTATGGACTGGCTGGAAGCTGGGACAATGCATGAGGAAAAAGGATTCGTCTGGATGAAGGAAAGGCTTTTTACAAAAGAAGGATGGAGAAGCAGAAATCTGGAGCAGGCATTGCTTATGGGATTGTTTCTCGGACTGTGTGCATTCTGGAATGGGGCCGCAGTGATCGGCGGATTGCTGATTCTGTGCGGATTTGCAGTTTTTTCGGATGGAAAACTGGATTATCTGATCATGGCCGCAGTGACGATTTTCTTTTCATATCTCCAGACAAAAATATTTATTTCTGGAAGTGCGATGAGTCCGCAGATTTATCTGGGATTTCTGGCGGAAGATAAGACTGTCTGGGGAGTGGTGAAATATCTGTTCTGGATGAGTGGAGTATTTTTCCTTGGTCTGTTAGTGCCGGTGTGGTTTATGAGAAGACGGGAGAGAGCAATTTTGCTGGGATTTATTTTTCCAACAATTTTTGCGTTTTTACTTCTGACGACACCGGATATTAATGTAAATCATAAATATATCATGATTTCTTATGCGTTTCTGACAATCTTTTGGGCATGGGCAATATGCAATCTCTGGATGGGGGAAAGAGTGAATCGGAATGTTCAGATTGCAGATGAAAGAAAGACCGAAGATATAGAAAATGAAATAAAAAAAGAAGCCAGCCAGTCAGACGTTAAGACTGGTAGAGATAGAAAAATCAGGAAATTTGCTGGGAAGGTACTGGCAGCAATATTAACCATATGTCTTAGCATAACCGGAATTTATGATTTTGCGGTGATTGTGAAGGGAAATGGTCCGGGCAGACGTGTGGCTGTAAATATGAACAGTGATCTTACCAGCTGGCTTGCAGAACATCTGGATAAAAATGATCTGCTTCTGACTCCGGAATATAGTATGAATGAGGTGACAATGTCTGGTGTGATGCTTTATTGTGGATGGCCGTATTATGCATGGTCGGCAGGATATGACACGAATTACAGAGCAGCGCAGGCGGTAACGATTTATACGACATCCGACAGTGAGACTTTAAAAAGCACTGTAAAACAGGAGAAGATTACTTATATTCTGTTTGAAGAAGGCTCTGAGTTTGAACAGCAGGTGTGTCAGGAAGAAAAAATTGCTGCGACATATAAGAAGGTTTATGAGACTCAGGATGGAAGAATCCGGATATATAAAACGAATTAAGGAGGAGATACGGATGAAAAAATGGGCACCACGAGTGCTTCTGGCGGTAGCGCTTGCAGGACTGTCTGCTTTTTTACTGAAAGGGGATGTATGGACATTCTGGACATGGTGGCTGTTGGCGTTTCTGATGGGAATGGTGGCAATGCCGCTGACTGGGAGACTGTTTGCAGGATTTGAAGATAAGGGCTGGATGTTTTCTAAAGTGCTGGCAATTACGGTTACAGGATTTCTTACATGGCTGCTTGTGACGGTAAAGATTTTGCCGTTTACTGCGCTGACATGTATTGGCGTGTCTCTGGCGTGTGCTGTTGGATGTGGTATTTTATACCGTTTTCAGGTGAAAAAGGGAATTGACTGTATTCCGACCGGAAAGGGAAATCTGATTTACTGGGAGGAAATCCTGTTTTTTGCATTCTTTCTGATGTGGACATATTTTGCAGGATTCCGTCCGCAGGCTTATGGAACAGAGAAGTTTATGGATTATGGTTTTATGGAAGCCATGATGCGGAGTACGACACTGCCGGCAAGGGATCTGTGGTATTCAGAAGGTACTATCAATTATTATTATGGCGGACAGTATTTTGCAGTATTTCTCACGAAATTAACAGGAAGTAAAGTAGAGCTTACCTACAATCTGATGAGAACTTTTGTGGCGGCATTTGATTTTGTTCTTCCTTTTTCACTGGTTTATCAGATGTCTGTGGACAAGCTAAAGGGAAATCTGACAGGAAAGAAACGATATGTGCCGGTGTTAGCGGGAATCACTGCCGGTCTTTCCGTATCGATTGCGGGAAATATGCATTATGTGGTTTATAGTAAGATTATTCCGTGGATTCAGAAACTTCAGGGAAAAGAAGCAGACAGTTACTGGTTCCCGGATGCAACCCGTTATATCGGATATAATCCGGATGTGCCAGACAAGACGATTCATGAATTTCCATGCTATTCTTTTGTGCTGGGTGATCTTCATGCACATGTGGTAAATGTAATGTTTGTGCTTTTTCTGGTTGGGCTTCTGTATGCATGGATGCGTAGTGTGCGCATGAGAGAAGCTGTGATCGAGAGACCTGGAAGAAAACAGTTCTGGAAAAGGCAGGTGTTGATACCACATATTATCCTGGTAGCAGTAATGATAGGAATGTTCCGGTTTACAAATTTCTGGGATTTTATCATTTATTTTGTTGTAACTGGTGGAGTGGTGCTTTTTACGAACATTGTCCGGTTTGAGGGAAAAGTAAAGAAGATACTGGCGGTGACGGTGGTACAGGCTGTTGAGATTATTGGGATTTCCTATGTGGTTTCTCTGCCGTTTACGCTGCAGTTTGACAGTATGTTTAAGGGTGTCGGAATTGCACAGAATCACTCTATGATTCATCAGCTTTTGATTCTTTGGGGACTGCCTGTATTTCTGACAGTATTGCTGATTATCTGCATTATCTGGGAAAAACTTCGCGGTGGAGCAAACAGGAGTTTCTACCGACTGATGAAAGCAATTTCTGTGCCGGATCTGTTTGTGATTATTATGGGACTTTGTGCAATCGGGCTGATCGCGATTCCGGAGTTTGTTTACGTAAGGGATATTTACGAAAACGGAAATGCCAGAGCGAATACGATGTTTAAGCTTACTTATCAGGCGTATATGTTATTTGGGATGACTATGGGATATGGGATTTTCCGGATGCTGGCGACTGCACGTAAGAAAGTAATTAAGATTTTGTCTGTTATCGGACTGGTGCTGCTTTGCTGGACATTTGGATATTTTGGAAACAGTGTTCATGCATGGTTTGGAAATATATGGAATGTATCAGAGTATAAGGGTCTGAATGCGACCTCTTTCCTGGAGAATAGTTTTGCGGAGGATGTGGCTGGCATTCAGTGGCTGAAGAAGAATGTCAAGGGTTCACCGGTTGTGCTTGAGGCGAATGGGGACAGTTATAGTGAATATGAGAGAGTTTCTGCTATGACTGGTCTGCCGACAGTGCTGGGCTGGTATGTACACGAATGGCTCTGGAGAGATGATACTGCGGATCTGAATCAGAAGAGTGCGGATATTGAGAGTATTTATACTTCTACGGATGAAGAATATGTGAGAGAACTCCTGGAAGAGTATGATGTTTCTTATATTTTTGTCGGTTCTACGGAGCGGGAGAAATACGGGGAGCAGCTGAATGAAGAAGTCTTGAATTCTGTTGGAACGGTGGTGTTCCGGGATGAGAATTATGGGACTTATATTTTGACGGTTGAGAAATAATAGTAGTGCACAAATGGCGGCTTTGGGGCCGGTTACTGTTCACACGCCTCGCGGGATAGTGGCGTGTGAACAGTAATGTATTTGGATATGTTGTAAAGGAATACTGATAAATATAGAGACAAAATAGTAAAAATCGTGTACAATATACATTATGAGATAAAATAAAGTAATAAAATATATGAGATAAAAAGAAGGCAGGAAATTAATGAGAGCAGAAGTTGTATCCATGACTGCGGATAAGCTTGATATGGAAGCAATCCGGTGTGGTGGAGAAATTTTAAAACAGGGTGGTCTGGTGGCATTTCCTACGGAGACGGTGTATGGTCTTGGCGGGGATGCTTTGAATCCACAGGCGTCTATGAAAATTTATGCTGCGAAGGGCAGACCGTCAGACAATCCTCTGATTGTGCATATTGCGGAGTTTGATAAGCTGGCTCCGATCGTGGCAGAGGTTCCGGAGAAAGCGAAGATTCTGGCTGAGAAATACTGGCCGGGACCGCTTACTATGATTCTTCCGAAGTCTGACTTGGTACCGCAGGAGACTACGGGAGGTTTGGACAGTGTAGCTGTTCGTTTTCCGAGTGACAGGATTGCGCAGGAGTTGATTAAGGCGGCTGGTGGTTATGTAGCTGCGCCGAGTGCAAATACTTCCGGAAGACCGAGTCCGACTACTGCGCAGCATGTGGAGGAGGATCTTGGAGAGGCGATTGAGATGATCATTGACGGTGGTCAGGTAGGTATCGGACTGGAATCTACGATTGTGGATTTTACAGAGGATGTACCGGTGGTTTTAAGACCTGGTTATATTTCTCTGGAGATGCTTCAGGAGACTCTTGGTGATGTGAGGATGGATAAGGGGCTGATCGCGGCAGACAGTAAAGTACGTCCGAAAGCGCCGGGAATGAAGTATCGTCATTATGCACCGAAGGCTGATCTGGCTATTGTGGAAGGAACGCAGGAGGCTGTTATTGATAAGATTAATCAGCTTGCGGCACAGGCGAAGGAGCATGGAGAGCAGGTTGGTATTATTGCTACGGATGAGACGAAGAATAGATATCCGGAAGGTCTGGTAGTGAGTATCGGAAGCAGGAAAGAAGAAGAGAGTATTGCACATCATCTGTATGAGGTGCTCAGAGATTTTGACCAGAGCGCGGTGAAATCTATTTATTCAGAGGCATTTTATACACCGAGAATGGGACAGGCAATTATGAATCGTCTGTTGAAAGCTGCGGGACATAAAATTATCCGGGTAGAAAAGTGAGAAATAAAGGTAACTATTCAGTGGTCTGTTAACTGTGAGGAAACTGAACAGTTACAAATAAATTAAATTTCAGGAGGAAAAAAAGAATGATAGCTTTAGGGTGCGACCATGGGGGATATGAATTAAAGCTGGAGATTAAGAAATATCTGGACGAGAAGGGAATCGAATATAAAGATTATGGATGTGACAGTCTGGATTCTGTAGATTATCCGGTATATGCAAAGAAGGTTGCGCATGCAATTCTTGACGGGGAATGTGAGAAGGGAATCCTGATCTGCGGAACAGGTATTGGAATTTCTATTACAGCAAATAAGATCAAGGGAATCAGAGCTGCTGTCTGTACGGACTGTTTTACAGCAGAAGCAACCCGACTTCACAATGATGCCAATATCCTTGCTCTCGGCGGAAGAGTTGTAGGACCTGGTCTGGCAGTAAAGATCGTAGATACATTCTTAAACACACCATTCTCCAATGATGAGAGACATATCAGAAGAATTAATCAGATGGAGACGGAATAAATTTGAAAAAACAATATGGCCAGAGACTCGAAGATAAAGTGGGAATATTCCCGGCTTTTCGGGCAGTCTCTGGCTGTCTTTGCAAGTGGGAGGGGTTAACGATGGATAAAAACTGCAAACGTACGGATTATTTATCATGGGATGAATATTTTATGGGAGTTGCCATGATGTCAGGAATGCGCTCAAAGGATCCGAATTCTCAGGTGGGAGCCTGTATCGTAAGTGAGGATAATAAGATTCTGTCTATGGGATATAACGGTTTTCCGAAAGGATGTTCAGATGATGAGTTTCCATGGGCGCGCGAGGGAGACGACTTGCATACAAAGTATTTTTATGTGACACACAGTGAATTGAACGCGATTCTTAATTACAGAGGCGGAAGCCTTGAAGGAGCGAAACTTTATGTTTCTCTTTTCCCTTGCAATGAATGTGCCAAGGCAATTATTCAGGCCGGAATTAAAACGATTGTTTATGACTGCGATAAATATGCGGACACTCCGGCAGTGATCGCGTCCAAGAGAATGCTGGATGCAGCGGGAGTTCGTTATTATAAATATAACCGGACAGGGAGAAAGATTACGATAGAAGTGTAATTTGACTCTTGACACGCTCTGTCATTTCGCATAAAATAAAACTAAATGCGAAATATTTACGGCGATGAAGAGAATAGTACATAAGGAGTAATCCCAGAGAGGAATCCATGTGGTGGAAGGATTCTGTGCGCAAGTTATGGAACCGGCCTCGGAGCCCCGTACAATTGAAGTACGGCGTTTTTTCCTGCGTTATCGGAAGAAGAGCGAGCAGTGTGCAGGCATTTGGTCACAGTGCTAATTAGGGTGGTACCGCCGAAGCCTTTCGGTCCCTTGTGAGGGATGCTGGGCTTCTTTTTTTGTCCGTATTCCGCCGCGACTATATCCTGTAAAATGGAACAGCAGGAAAATGCGGGGATTTTTCGGAAGTTCCTGTAGCATAAAGTTCCTGACAGGATCAACACAATCACATAAAAAGGAGAAAAATCATGGCAAACAACAAGAAACTGGTAGAAGCCATCACATCTATGGAAGACGATTTCGCCCAGTGGTATACCGACGTTGTAAAGAAAGCTGAACTGTGCGGATATACCAGCGTTAAAGGCTGCATGGCAATCAAACCTGCAGGATATGCAATCTGGGAGAACATCCAGCATGAACTGGACAGAAGATTCAAAGAGACAGGTGTACAGAACGTATATATGCCAATCTTTATCCCGGAATCTCTTCTTCAGAAAGAGAAAGATCACGTAGAAGGATTCGCACCGGAAGTTGCATGGGTAACTCATGGCGGTCTGGATCCGCTTCAGGAGCGTCTGTGCGTACGTCCGACATCTGAGACATTATTCTGTGATTTCTATGCAAAAGAAATCCAGTCTCACAGAGATCTGCCAAAAGTATACAATCAGTGGTGTTCAGTAGTAAGATGGGAAAAGACAACACGTCCGTTCCTTCGTTCACGTGAGTTCTTATGGCAGGAAGGCCATACAGCTCATGCTACAGCTGAAGAAGCAGAAGAACGTACAATTCAGATGTTGAACCTCTATGCAGACTTCTGTGAAGAAGTACTTGCTATCCCGGTTATCAAGGGACAGAAGACAGAGAAAGAGAAATTCTCCGGTGCAGAGGCTACTTACACAATCGAATCTCTGATGCATGATGGAAAAGCTCTTCAGTCCGGTACAAGCCATAACTTTGGTGACGGATTTGCCAGAGCATTCGGCATCCAGTATACAGATAAAGAGAACAAACTTCAGTATGTACATCAGACATCCTGGGGAATGACAACACGTATGATCGGTGCTATTATCATGGTACATGGTGACAACAGCGGTCTGGTGCTGCCTCCGAGAATCGCTCCGACACAGGCAGTCATCATTCCGATCCAGCAGAGAAAAGAAGGCGTTCTGGAGAAAGCAGACGAAATGTTTGCAGCATTAAAGGCAGCAGGAGTCCGTGTAAAAGTAGATGACACAGACAAGAGCCCGGGATTCAAATTTGCAGAGCAGGAAATGCGTGGTATTCCGATCCGTATCGAATGCGGTCCGAAGGATATCGAGAATGGACAGGCTGTGATTTGCCGTCGTGATACAAGAGAGAAATACACAGTTACATTTGATGAGCTTGTAGAGAAAGTACAGGAGATTCTGGAAACAATCCAGAAAGATATGCTGGAGCGCGCCCGTGCACACAGAGATGCTCATACTTATGTTGCTACAAACTACGAAGAATTTAAAGATACAATTGTCAACAAACCAGGCTTCGTAAAAGCTATGTGGTGCGGTGACCGCGCATGTGAAGACAAGATCAAAGAGGATGTTCAGGCTACATCCAGATGTATGCCATTTGAACAGGAACATTTAAGCGATGTCTGCGTATGCTGCGGAAAACCGGCTAAGAAGATGGTTTACTGGGGCAGAGCATACTAATTAGAAAGTGACAGATCAGGGAGTGACATTTGTCTGATTTGCTTATGGAAACCGGCAACAGAAAAATCTGAGTGCCGGTTTTGTAGCAAAATAAAAAAGATAAGGATGGTCATATGATTCTAGAAATACCAAAAAACGCGGAAACAATTTTGCACATACTTGAAAATGCAGGATATGAGGCTTATGTGGTAGGTGGCTGTGTTCGTGATTCTATTCTGGGCCGCAACCCGGATGACTGGGATATCACTACATCTGCGAAGCCGGAACAGGTAAAAGCACTGTTTCACAGAACAGTAGACACTGGTCTGCAGCATGGAACGGTGACTGTCCTCATGGAGAAAGAGAGCTATGAGGTTACTACTTACCGTGTAGATGGTGAGTATGAGGATGGGAGACATCCGAAGGAGGTAACCTTCACAGCCAGTCTTGAGGAAGATCTGAAACGCCGGGATTTCACGATTAATGCCATGGCGTATAATCCGTTAAGAGGTCTGGTGGATCTTTTTGGAGGAATGGAAGATATCGACAAAAAGATCATTCGCTGCGTGGGAGATCCGCTGGAGCGTTTTACAGAAGATGCACTTCGTATTATGCGTGCAGTCCGTTTCAGTGCACAGCTGGGATTTACTATTGAAGAGGAAACCCGCAAAGCGTTAAAGGTTCTTGCACCGAATTTAAAGCATGTCAGTGCGGAGCGAATTCAGGTGGAACTGGTGAAACTTCTTATGTCACCTCATCCGGATTATCTCAGAGTAGCTTATGAAGCAGGAATCACAGCAGAGTTTCTGCCGGAATTTGATGCCTGCATGGAAACACCACAGAATACTCCTCATCACTGTTATACGGTGGGGGAGCACATCCTGCACAGTCTCTGCTATGTGCGCGCAGACAGAGTTCTTCGTATTACGATGCTGCTTCACGATATCGGTAAACCCGTTGTGCGAAAAACAGATGAGAATGGAAGAGACCATTTCAAAACGCATGGAAGTGCAGGTGAAAAGATGGCGGGGCAGATTCTTCGTCGCCTGAAATTCGACAATGACACGATACGCAAGGTGACCCGTCTGGTGAAATGGCATGATGACAGACCGGAAGGGACGACGAAGTCGGTACGCCGCGCAGTAAATCGCATTGGAGAGGATCTTTTTCCATATTATCTGGAAGTGCAGCAGGCGGATATGCAGGCGCAGAGCGACTACAAACGCGTTGAAAAGCAGGAGCGTCTGGATAAAGTGAAAGAAGCTTACGAAATTATTTTGAAAGAGCATCAGTGCGTATCGTTAAAGACACTTGCTGTCACAGGCAAAGATCTGATTGAAGCCGGATATAAGCCGGGACGGGAAATCGGAGAGACACTGAATCGTCTTTTGGAAGAAGTTCTTGCAGCACCGGAGAAGAATCAGAAAGAAATATTGCTAAGTATGTTAGAAAAGTAAATAGCTGCAAAGTCTATGCATGGCAAAATACGTTACTGGATACGAAGTGAACGGTAACAACAGGACGGACAACAACAGTATTAAAAATCCGAGGGTATATCCCCCGGATTTTTTTCATATGTATAGAAAGTATTAAGATAAGAGGGGGATATGTCATTGTATGATTACGGACTTAGCACTCTGGCTCAATATGAGCTGACAGCAGACCGTTCTGCAAGGACAAGGGGGGCTTTGCTTTGCTATACAGCGCAAGGACTTTTAATTTTGAGGGAATTTCGTGGCTCTGAAAAGAAGCTGGAAAAACAACAGGAACTTTTGCTCTATCTTCAGAAAAATGGTATAAATACAGATTATTTTTTACAGAATACACAGGAAAGTCTGATCAGCAAAGATAAGGATGAACAAAGATTTACACTTCAGCACTGGTATGAAGGGAGAGAGTGTGATACTAAATCCCGGGAGGATATCTTAAAAAGTGTTCGGACGTTGGCAAGGTTACATATTTTAATGAAAATGGAACCTGTGGAGGAATACAGGGAAAAGTCCCTGAAAGATGTGTATCTCCGACATAATCAGGAACTTCGCAAAATCCGCAAATTTATACGAAAAAAAGGGGCATCCTGTGTATTTGAAAAAGACTATCTGGCCAGCGTGGAGTGCTTTTTACAGAGAGCGCAGTATGCAGTAGAACTCTTAGAAGAGATAGAATATGAAAATCTCAGGGAAAAAGCCTGGAAGGAAGGTCAGGTCTGTCATGGGGAATATAATCAGCACAATATTTTGATATTGAAAAGTGATACAGACAAAACTGCGGTGACGAATTTCGGACATTGGAGCTTTGATATTCAGATGTCAGATTTGTATTGCTTTATGAGAAAAATCCTCGAAAAATACAACTGGGACCTGAAGCTTGCGAGGGAAATGCTCCGGGAATATCATAAAATCCGTCCGATATCGCCTCAAGAGTGGCAATACTTAAGAGTTCGTTTCACATATCCGGAAAAATACTGGAAGCTTGCCAATCATTATTATTCACACAAGAAGGTATGGATCTCTGAGAAAAATGTGGAAAAGCTTCAGAATCTCATCAGACAAAGAGAAAAATGGGAAAATTTCGGATATGAATGTTTTCAGGATTATCAGGGTGATTTTTAGAGATTGATAAATGTACCAAAAACTGCGTTTTGAGGGTGTACAGAATTGCCTGATTCTTTTGAAAAACCTTGACAATATAGGCAAAAAGGTATATATATAGAAGATAGAGCCCTGTCGCTTTTGGCAGATGCCACCAAACAAGAAAGAGATCATTAGAGGAGGAAACACCATGAATAAAACAGAATTAGTAGCAGCTATGGCGAAAGAGACAAACTTATCCAAGAAGGACGTAGAAGATGTTCTGAAATCTTTCGTTGATGTCGTTTCTAAAGAACTGAAAAATGGCGGAAAAATCCAGTTAGTTGGATTTGGTACATTTGAAGTAAGTGAAAGAGCTGCTAGAGAGGGAAGAAATCCTCAGACTGGTGAAACAATGAAGATCGAAGCTTCTAAGGCACCGAAATTCAAAGCTGGAAAAGCTTTAAAAGATATGGTTAACGGTAAATAATTAAAGCGATAACCAGGGGGGACGAAAGTTCCCCCTTTTTGTTACTTACAGATATGATGTCAGGATGAAAAGTCTTAACATGCAAGCACGAACGACTTTATGACCTTGATATCAGATTATAAAGAATATAGGAGAGAAGAGCATATGCGATTAGACAAATATCTGAAAGTTTCACGTCTGATCAAACGCCGTACAGTGGCAAACGAAGCCTGCGACGCGGGAAGAGTCCTGGTAAATGATAAACCGGCCAAAGCCTCTGTACAGGTAAAGACAGGAGATACCATCGAAATCCAGTTCGGAAGCAAGAATGTAAAAGTGGAAGTTCTGGATGTGAAAGAAACTGTGAAAAAAGAAGACGTAGAGAGTATGTATAAATATCTTTAACAGTCTGAAAATATAAAAACTGCCAATCTGATTATGAGTATTTGTTTACGTTATTAAATAGTAATAGTACAGACAGAGGTAGCAGATATAAAAAAGTAATAGATTGTTGTCTATTTTATAGTTCACGAACATAAACTATTGATAAGTGATATGTCAAAAGTTCATAGTCTCCGGACAAGAGGACGGGAGGCGGTGAACAGGAGGCGGCGATGGAAGATAAGAAAATACTTTCACCTCACAGCCTGATGCTGGAGAACCGTCAGGGTGGCAGAATTACCGGAGTAAAGGACGTCAAATCCTTTGATGAAAAAGAAATCCTGCTTTTTACACAGGCAGGTAAACTTGTAATAAAGGGAGAACAGCTTCATGTGAAGCAGCTTGATCTGGAAAAAGGAGAAGTAGATCTGGAAGGAAAAGTGGACAGTCTTACTTATCTGTCAAAGAATACAGATAACAGGGAGGAATCTTTTCTCAAAAGGATGTTTCGGTAAAAGATGAGTACATTTATTCATCATGAATTACTTTTACTGGTTCAGACAATAGCTGCGGGAGCGGTTCTCCTTTTGTGTTATGATCTTCTGATCGCAATTCGAAATGTCTTTGCACATTCAGATAAGGCTGCCGGGGCGGAAGATCTGCTGTACTGGCTTTGCTGCGCATTCTTTGTTTTTTCGGAGATTTACAGAACAAATGAGGGAATCCTGCGCTTATTTATGGTTTTGGGATTTTTGCTGGGAGCATATGCCTGTCATAAAACAATCGGAGACATTTTTGTAAAATGTTGTACTAAAATCCTGGAGATTCCTGTAATAATTATTAAATTTTTGATAAAATGGTTGCTATTTCCGGTCAAAAGATGTAAACTTCTATGGTATAAAGCGTATAATTATGCTATAAAAGAAAGGCTGGCAAATTGGGTAATTCTAAGAAAAGAAAGAAAAAGAGAAAAGTAAGGTATAACTCTCTTGGAATGCTTGCGATTGCGCTGGTTGTTTTAGTCCTTCTGGGAGGACTTATGCTAGAAAGTAATGACCTTCAGGAACGCCTCACAGGATATGATGCTAAGGCCGCCACTCTTCAGCAGCAGATTGAAGATGAGCAGAACCGTACAGAAGAGATTGATAAATTAAAGAAATATATGGAGACAGACGAATATACAGAGGAAGTCGCCAGAGAGAAGCTGGGACTTGTGAAAGATAATGAGACTGTTTTCAAGAAACAACAATAATAAGTTAGTTACCTAAGCGGTAATTATGTCGAAAACTTTTGAGAAATTTTCGCCTGGGTTTGACAGATATTTCGAACCCTTTTTCATATAATATTCCTCTGACAGGAAGTATAAAGATTGCTGTTTACTGGCAGTATTACGCGAAGCGTGTTATTGTGAATGAAGTGGACGGTAACGGGTAAGGGGAACATATGGGGGAGGGAAGAAGAATATGCAGGAATGGATGATTGCCATGCTCGTTATCAGCATTATGCTGATCATACGGGACATGGCAAAAACTATTTTAGCGGAAAATCTGCCGGATACACAGGAACTTCTGACTCTGCAGGAAGGTCATCCTCAGAAAGAACGGGTAGAGAAATACGCAGCATCTTTTCAGAAACTGGCAGATACTTTTTATGGAATGCCATATCGCAGAGATTACCTGAGCAGCAGGCAGGTTGAGCGGATCATGGAGGATACAAATGCCAAAGTCTGCTACAGATGCTATCAGAGGGAAATCTGCTGGGGTGAACATAAACAGGAACTCTGCAAAGGCGTGGAAGCGCTGGTGCGGTCTATGGAGAGCGGAAACGAGGATGATATTCGGAGCATCCGGGCTGACTGGACAAGCATATGTCCCCGTTCTGTACAGTATTATGAAGCTGTTGCGGAGAACTTCCAGAGAGAGAAGCAGAACCTGATGTGGGATAACCGGATGATCGAGAATCGACTGGCGGTGGCACAGCAGCTGATGGAGGTATCCAGAATCATGGAAAATGTGGCAAGTGATCTGTATGATCTGGAGCGGTGCACCCCACAATTCGAGGAAGACCTTCGCAAGAGCCTGAGAAAAAATCATGTGATTCTTCGTCAGGCATGGATGATGGATAAGGTGAAAGGCCGCAGACAGGTTTTTCTCACCATGCGTGCCAGAAGCGGGCAGTGTATTTCCATGACAGAGATTGCACAGCTTCTTTCAAAATCCTGCGAAAGTTCCATGGTACCTGTAAATGGAAGCCGATGCATTGTAAATGGAGAATACCATACAGTTCATTTTATAGAAGATGTAAGTTACCAGGTTCTTTACGGGGCAGCCAGGCTGACCAGAGAAGAGGAAAAAATTTCCGGAGATAATTATGTGTGCAGACAGGAAGACGGGGGCAGATTTGTGATGTGTCTTTCTGACGGCATGGGTTCAGGGATGGAGGCATGTAAGGAGAGTGAAACAGTTGTAGAGCTTTTGGAGCAGTTTATGGAATCTGGGTTTTCCCAGGAAACAGCTGCAAAAATGGTCAACTCCGCTCTGGTATTAAAAGGCCAGGAGGGCATGTTTTCCACAGTAGATATATGTGCAGTGGACCTATATACTGGAATCTGCAATTTTCTGAAGGCAGGGGCGGCATCGACTTTTATAAAAAGAGATCACTGGGTGGAGTCAATCACTTCGGAAAGCCTGGCAGCAGGACTTGTGCAGCAGATTGATTTTGAGACGGCATCCAGAAAGCTTTATCATGGAGATTACCTGATCATGATGACAGATGGAGTGCTGGATGCACTTCCGGACCAGAAAGAGGAAGAAACCATGAAGGAGATCATCATGGATGTCCATGAAGAATCACCGAAGGATTTCGGCAGAGGAATCCTGGAGCGGGTGCTGGGGTACAGTGATTACCATGCAAGAGATGACATGACTGTTCTGGTTGCTGGGGTGTGGAAGAAATAAATAAACATAAAAAGGATAAATGATGAAGAAAGAAGTTCTTGCTTACATAAAGCAAAACAAGATGATTAAGAAGAAAGATATGATTCTGGCAGGTGTATCAGGAGGAAGTGACTCCATGGCAATGCTGCATATTTTAAGAGAATTGCAGGAGGAAGTGGATTTTTCACTGAAGGTTGTTCACGTACATCATGGAATACGTGGACAAGAAGCTGACAGAGACAGCAGCTTTGTGGAAAAGATCTGCAAAGAATGGCAGATTCCATGCAGTATCCACTATTATGATGTGCCGAAACTGAGCAGGGAATGGAAACTGGGTGAAGAAGAGACTGGAAGAATTGTCAGAAAAGAAGCCTTTGGCAAAGAAATCTCTTTTTATAGAGAAAAGTGGAAAAAAGAAAATAATCCGGGCAACGATACAGAAGACAGGAAGGTTAAAATCGCGCTGGCGCATAATCAGGAAGATCTGGCAGAAACCATGATCCATAATTTATGTCGCGGAACCGGTCTGCGCGGACTTTGCACGATGCGCCCGGTGGCAGGAGAGATCATTCGTCCGGTCTTATGTTTAAGCAGAGGAAAAATTGCCCGGTATTTAGAGCAAGAGAGTATTCCACATATCCAGGACAGCACGAATCTGTCAGATGAATATACCCGAAACAGGATCCGTCATCATATACTTCCTATGCTGGAGCAGGAAATAAATGCGAAAGCAGTGGCACATATGTCTGAAACAGCGGAGAGGATTTCTCAGGCTGAGGAATATCTTACTTGCCAGAGTCTTCAGATATTGGAAGAATTCCATACGGATACAGGATATTATTTTACAGAAAAATTCTTTATGCAGCCTCAGATTATCCAGACCTATGCATTACAGCTGGCGATGGAAAACCTGGCAGGCAGGCGGAAAGACATATCCGCAGTCCATTATGAGAAGGTTCTTGCACTTTACGAAATGCAGACGGGAAGAAAAATCAGCCTGCCCTATTGTATGGAGGCAAGAAAAGATTATGATGGCGTGAAACTTTATCTTCTGAATAAAGAAGAGAGAAGAAAAAGGAAAACAGAAGAGTGGGAACTTATAGTTCCGGGAAAGGCTATCTGTCCGCTGGGGACTTTTTCAGCAGAAATATTTTTATATGAAGGACAGAAGATTGAAGAAAAAAAGTATACGAAATGGCTAGATTATGATAAAATAAAAAAGAATCCGTGTATTCGAACCAGAAGAACCGGAGATTACATGATCATCAATGCGCAGGGAAACACAAAGAAACTCAATCGTTGTATGATCGATGCGAAAATCCCGGCAGATCAGAGAGAGAAAATTCCTCTGGTCGTGTGTGAGGATGAGGTTCTGTGGATGGTTGGAAGCCGGATGAATGAGTGGTATAAAATTAACCCCCAAACCAGGAAGGTGTTAGTATTAAATTACCAAGGAGGATATCAAAATGAGTGAGAAAATCAAAGTTTTACTCAGCGAAGAGGAAGTTGATTCCCGTATTAAGCAGATCGCAACAAAAGTCAGCAAGGATTATGCAGGTAAAGAGATTCATTTAATCTGTGTATTAAAAGGCGGTGTATTCTTTACATGTGAACTTGCCAAAAGAATTACTGTACCGGTTTCTCTTGACTTCATGTCCGTATCCAGCTACGGCGACGACACAAAGTCCAGCGGTGTTGTAAAGATCGTCAAAGACCTTGACCAGCCACTGGAAGGCAAAGATGTTCTGATTGTAGAGGATATCATTGACTCAGGAAGAACATTAAGCTATCTTATTGAGATTCTGAAACAGAGAAATCCAAACAGCATCCGTCTCTGTACATTACTGGATAAACCAGAGCGCAGAGTCAAAGATGTCAAAGTTGATTATTGCTGCTTCAATATTCCGGATAAATTCGTAGTAGGATATGGTCTGGATTATGCGCAGAAGTACAGGAATCTTCCATTTATCGGAGTAGTGGAACTGGGGGAAGACTGAAAGGAGATTTAACTAAGTGAACAAACAGCCAAGCAGAATTGGTCTGTATCTGGTGCTGATCATTGCTCTGGTAGCCGGATATTTCTATCTGAATAACCAGGTGGTTTCACAGAGCAGTTACACACAAAAGCAGCTGGAACAGGCTCTTGAAGACAACAAGGTGGTTGATGCAACGATTCAGCAGAACAGAGAAGTTCCTACCGGTGCAGTGATCGTGGATACCACTGATTCCGGTCAGAGAAAGGTCTATGTGACAGATGTCAATGAGGCAATCGCACTGCTGAATAAATACGATATTGATGTTACAACTCAGGATGTGCCTGGAGATAATGTATTTCTGACAACTTTGCTTCCTGTTCTTCTCACAGGGGCACTTGTGATCTTTCTGATCATGATGATGAACCGTCAGATGTCAGCCGGCGGCGGTGGAAATGCCAAGATGATGAATTTTGGAAAGAGCCGCGCGAGAATGTCATCCCCGGATGATAATAAGAAAGTGACATTTGACAAGGTTGCAGGTCTGCAGGAAGAGAAGGAAGATCTGGTGGAAGTGGTAGACTTCCTGAAATCTCCGCAGAAATACACAAAAGTAGGTGCAAGAATCCCAAAAGGAGTGCTGCTTGTAGGTCCTCCCGGAACAGGTAAAACACTTCTGGCAAAAGCGGTAGCCGGAGAAGCTGGAGTTCCGTTCTTCTCCATTTCCGGTTCAGACTTTGTGGAAATGTTTGTAGGTGTTGGTGCATCACGTGTGCGTGACCTTTTTGAAGAAGGTAAACGCCATGCACCGTGTATTATTTTTATTGATGAGATTGACGCAGTCGCAAGACAGCGTGGAACCGGTATGGGCGGCGGCCATGATGAGAGAGAGCAGACATTGAACCAGCTTCTCGTAGAGATGGATGGTTTTGGCGTAAATGAAGGAATCATTGTAATGGCAGCGACTAACCGTGTGGATATCTTAGATCCTGCTATCCTGCGTCCGGGACGTTTTGACCGTAAGGTTGCAGTAGGACGTCCGGATGTGAAGGGACGAGAGGAGATTCTTCGCGTTCATGCCAAGGATAAGCCTCTTGGAGAGGATGTGGACCTGGCTCAGATCGCGAGAACAACAGCCGGATTTACTGGTGCTGATCTGGAGAATCTTCTGAATGAAGCTGCTATCGAAGCGGCGAGACAGGGAAGAGGATTTATCCTTCAGTCAGATATTAAGGGCGCTTTTATCAAAGTCGGTATCGGTGCAGAGAAGAAGAGTAAAGTAATCTCTGAGAAAGAGAAGAGAATTACAGCTTACCATGAATCCGGACATGCGATTCTTTTCCATGTACTTCCGGACATGGATCCTGTTTATACGATTTCCATTATCCCGACAGGAATGGGTGCAGCCGGTTATACCATGCCGCTTCCTGATAATGATGAGATGTTTAATACCAAAGGACAGATGCTGCAGGATATCACGACTCTGTTAGGTGGACGTGTGGCAGAAGAGATTATCTTTGGGGATATTACGACGGGTGCATCCAACGATATCAAACGTGCGACAGCTGCTGCGAGAAGTATGGTAATGAAATATGGTATGTCTGACAGACTAGGTCTGATCTCTTATGGTGATGACGATGATGAAGTATTTATCGGAAGAGACCTGGCTCATACCAGAAGTTACAGTGAAGACGTAGCCAAGGCAATAGACGAAGAAATCCGCCGTATTATCGGTGAATGTCACGACCAGGCGAAGAAGATTATTCTGGAGCATGAGGACATTCTTCACAAGTGTGCAAAGCTTCTTCTCGAGAAGGAAAAGGTGTACAGAGACGAATTTGAAGCACTTTTTACAACAGAAGAAAACGAAACAGAAAATAGCAATATATAATATATACAAAAAAGTGTGCCAAATTTTGTGGAGTTTGTGCACACTTTTTCCTTGCCTCATGCTATTATATAAATCGTAAAAACCCCCCAATACATTATATAGTTTTTGCTACACCCCATAAGAAGAAATACCTTCTCCAAAAAAGCCAGCTTATCCCGCTGGCTTTTTTACTGTCTTAAAATAAGCTGATCAGCAGATATCCCAGGAAAAGACGATATTGTCTTTTCCTGATTTTTTTACCATATACATGGCGCTGTCTGCTGCTTCAAGTAAGGTGAAGGCATTGTCCCCGTCATGAGGATACATGGCATACATGGCAGCTCCCATGCTGCAGTGGAGCATCAGAGATTCAGAGGCAACCTGAAAAGGATCGGAGAAGATTTTATGGAATTTGCGGGCATATTTTTCTATGGTCTGCAGGTCACCGCTTCGTACCAGCACCATAAATTCATCACCGCCCAGACGGTAGCCTGTGCAGTGGGGATCACAACATTTCTGAGAACGGGCTGCAATTTCATGAAGAACAGAATCTCCCTCGTTATGTCCGTAATAGTCATTGATATGTTTAAAGTCATCCAGATCGTACATGATCAGGCCCAAGGGCTGCTTTGCGGTAATTAATTTTTCAATATCTTCCATAAGCGCTCTCCGGTTATAAATAGAGGTAAGAGCGTCGTAATGTGAGTCCAGTTTCAGTTTCTGGTTTGTCTCGGAAATTCGCAGATTAGTCTGGGATTCTTTCTTTACATCAACGAAAAGCCGGTAAATGATAAACAACAGGACAGATATTACCAGAAAGATTATGATAAAATATACATAGGCAGATTCCCAGAATCCCGTCTATCTGCAGGGAAACAGTTTCCCATGCATAGGAATAGGAACTGATAAACAGAACCCGTTTGTATGATTCAGCGGCATAAACAGGTCTGCTGCATGGAAATATAAGCAGTATAAACACAAATGAAAAATAAATTCCTGAAATAATCTTTTTCATACGATGTCCTCACTTTCGGAAACAGGTTTTTGTACCGAAAATAATAATTAATTATAGCTGCATTATATCGGATTTGTAAAAATATCACAAAGATAAACTGCGAAAAATATAAAACATGTGGATTTTCATGGAATATCGGAGAGAAAAAATATATAATCAAAGAAAGGAATGAAGATATACTTGTGCAGAATCACTGAATATATAAGCGTTTTTGGGAAAAACAGATGGTTGTCAGATGGTTTATTTTAGGATAAAATAATAAAATGATAAATGACAGAGAGGACTGGACGGAAATGGAACATGAAAAAGCAGATATAAAAAAAAGAATGCAGTATATCCTGAATATGCGTCCTGTGTTTAATAAAGAGGCGCTTTTCAGTGACGGAACAGAATATTACAGAACACCTGCAGAACCAAAGGCAGGAGATACAGTAACGATCAAATTCCGTACCCAGAGAAATAATGTAGATTCTGTATATCTGGTAAGCCAGGAGCAGCGTGTGCAGATGGAGATTTGCGAGACAGAGAACGGATTTGATTATTATTCTGCCCAGGTGACGATTGGAGAGGACATCTTCCGTTATTATTTTGAGATACAGTATGGATGGGTAACCTGCTATTATAATAACCTTGGAATCTGTACGAAGCACGAAGGCAGAATGGATTTCGAAATCTATCCGGGATTTGATACACCGAAGTGGGCAAAAGGTGCGGTTATGTACCAGATTTATGTAGACCGCTTCCTAAACGGAGATCCTACCAATGATGTTGTAACCGGAGAATATCATTATATTGGAGATAAGAGTGTACAGGTAGAACAGTGGAATAAGATTCCGGCAGTGATGGGTGTGCGTGAATTTTACGGCGGTGACCTGCAGGGAATTATGAATAAACTTGATTATCTGCAGGATCTGGGTGTTGAGGTTATTTACCTGAACCCAATCTTTGTCTCTCCAAGTAATCATAAATATGACTGCCAGGATTATGACTATGTAGATCCTCATTATGGCAGGATTGTAGAAGACTGTGATGAAGGAATCCTTATCGGCGATGACAGTGATAATTCCCATGCATGGAAATATATTAAGCGTGTAACCGACAAGAAGAATCTGGAAGCCAGCAATGAGCTGTTTGCCAAGCTGACAGCAGAGATTCACAGAAGAGGAATGAAGATTATCCTGGATGGTGTATTTAACCATTGTGGTTCCTTCAATAAGTGGCTGGACAGAGAGCGTATTTACGAGAATCAGGAAGGATATCCGAAAGGAGCTTATATCTCAGCAGACAGTCCGTACCGTAACTTCTTTTCTTTTAATGATCAGAATGCCTGGCCGTATAATACCACATATGATGGCTGGTGGGCACATGATACGCTGCCTAAGTTAAATTATGAAGGTTCCAGGGAATTGTATGATTACATCCTGCGTATTGGACAGAAATGGGTATCAGCACCTTACAATGTAGATGGATGGAGACTGGATGTGGCAGCAGATTTAGGACACAGTAATGATTTCAACCATCAGTTCTGGAAGGATTTCCGAAAAGCAGTGAAGGCTGCAAATCCAAATGCGATTATTCTGGCTGAACATTATGGAAATCCGGAAGGATGGCTGCAGGGTGATGAATGGGATACAGTCATGAACTATGATGCGTTTATGGAACCGCTGACATGGTTTCTGACAGGTATGGAGAAACATAGTGATGAATATCGTGAGGATCTGCTTGGAAACAGTGAGGCATTTATCGGAGCCATGAAAACTCATATGAGATCCCTTCATATGTCAGCTCTTCAGACTGCGATGAACGAGTTATCAAACCATGACCATTCCAGATTCCTGACCAGAACGAATCACAAAGTCGGACGAATTTCTTATGCAGGCGCAGAAGCTGCATCAGAGGGTGTAAATCCGGCAGTTATGCGTGAAGCGGTTGCCATCCAGATGACATGGCCGGGTGCACCGACAGTATATTATGGAGATGAAGCAGGACTTTGCGGATTTACAGATCCGGATAACAGACGTACGTATCCATGGGGACGTGAAGATTATCAGATGATTGATTTCCACAGAGTGATGATCCGTATTCATAAGAACTATGAAGTATTAAAGACAGGTTCGCTGGGATTCCTCTGGAATGATTATCAGGGACTCTGCTATGCAAGATTTTCAAGAAAAGAGCAGGTGATCGTGATCATAAATAACCAGGCAGAGAGCCGTGATGTGGAAATCCAGTTATGGCAGGCAGGCATCAGCCGTCTTACAGATACGAAGCTTAAGAGGATTGTTGTGACATCTGCAGAGGGATTCACGGAAGAGCCGGAAGAATATACAGCCACCGCCGGAATATTAAAGATTACTATGCCGGCATTTGGCGCGATGGTATTGCATCATAAGAATCAATAGAAAAAACAGTGAAGATATAGAATAGCAGCAAAGGCAGTTTCTTTTTTGATAAGAGACTGCCTTTGCTGCTGTTATTGTTCTTTCTGTTTTCAATATTATCTTTCGTGTTGGATAATATGTATGTGATTTATATAAAGCGGTGTAGCGTGTCTTGGCGATAATAGCGGGTGAACACTAATCTTTTGGAGGTGATGCTTGCTTGCGGGATAAAATTTTTAAAATAAATACAAAAAAGGTTCAGACAATTGTCTGAACCTTAGTGGATGGAGAAGGATTCGAACCTTCGAAAGCGTTGCTAACAGATTTACAGTCTGCCCCCTTTGGCCACTCGGGAATCCATCCTTGAACCGAAATTTATTATATATGAAACAGACAAAGAATGCAAGAACTTTTTTTACAAAAATAAAAATTATATCCGTCTAATTTTGTTTGTCATTTTTTTAGCAAAATAGTAGACGAAAAAGCAGAAATCTGGTAAGATAACCATATCTGGATATAGATTTACTTCCATATCAAAGATTGATTAGAGTGACTGGGAAAGAACAACAGTTACTACAGATTAGGAGGAATTTATCATGTTAGTAAGCGCAACAGAAATGCTGAAAAAAGCAAAAGCTGGTCATTATGCAGTTGGACAGTTCAACATCAACAACCTTGAGTGGACAAAGGCTATCCTTTTAACAGCTCAGGAACTGAACTCTCCGGTGATCCTTGGTGTGTCCGAAGGTGCCGGTAAATACATGACTGGTTATAAAACAGTTGTTGGCATGGTTAATGGAATGATGGAAGAGCTGAACATCACAGTTCCGGTAGCTCTTCACCTTGACCACGGCAGCTATGAAGGATGTCTGAAATGTGTAGAGGCAGGTTTCTCATCCATCATGTTCGACGGATCTCACTATCCGATCGAAGAGAACGTTGCAAAAACTAAAGAACTGGTTAAGATCGTTGCTGAACACGGAATGTCTCTGGAAGCAGAAGTTGGTTCCATCGGTGGTGAAGAAGATGGTGTTGTAGGTATGGGTGAATGTGCAGACCCTCAGGAATGCAAAATGATCGCTGACCTTGGCATTGACTTCCTTGCAGCAGGTATCGGTAATATCCACGGAAAATATCCGGCAAACTGGAAAGGCTTAAGCTTTGAAACTCTTGACGCTATCCAGCAGTTAACAGGTGATATGCCACTCGTTCTTCACGGCGGCACAGGTATCCCTGCAGACATGATCAAGAAAGCTATCGACCTTGGTGTATCCAAGATCAATGTTAATACAGAGTGCCAGCTTTCTTTTGCAGCAGCTACACGTAAATACATTGAAGAAGGCAAAGACCAGCAGGGTAAAGGATACGATCCACGTAAACTTCTTGCACCTGGTTTCGAAGCAATCAAAGCTACTGTTAAAGAAAAAATGGAATTATTCGGATCAGTTAACAAAGCTTGATGATAACCTCATAAGCAAAAAAAAATCTCACATCCTTTGTGGTGTGAGATTTTTTTTACTTACAGTGCTGCTATCAGTCTGCATCATCATTTCTTTCAAGTCTGGTTAGTTTTTCGGTAATCTAAAAAGAAAATCCGGATAAGAAGATGTATTTATATAATTGACAGATTTCTTTATTGCTGATATAAAGAAGAAATAACGTAGTTTTCTGACAGGCTGCAGATTGTGGAAATGATTTTTTAATATGCTATAAGATATAAGAACAGTGTCGGATGGAGGAGATATTTATGGATTATTTATCAAATAATGTGGCGGTGAATCTGAAAAGAATCCGGAAATCCAAGAGTATGAGTCTGGATCAGGTGTCTGAACAAACAGGGGTGAGTAAGAGTATGCTGGCTCAGATTGAGAGGGGGACTGCCAATCCTTCTCTGGGTGTGCTGGGGAAGATTACCAGTGGTCTGCGGATTGAGTTTCAGGAGCTGATTCAGCCACCGAGGGTGGACTGTTGTCTGGTGACGCCGGCAGAACTGGTTCCCACCAAGGAGGTAGCAGGACAGTACAGGGTATGGACCTGTCTGCCTTATGAGGATACCCGTCTGGTGGAGGTGTACCGGATCGAGGTGGAACCAGGTGGCGTTTATATCAGTGGCAGTCATGGGGAGAAGACAAGAGAATATCTGGCTGTTATGGAGGGGGTGCTTACTATGGAATGTCATGGTGAGAAGTATGAAATCCACAGAAATCAGGTGTTTAAGTTTGAAACGGATCAGGAGCATGTTTATCAAAACACAGGGAAGGAGAAAGCCTGTTGTACCTGCTTCTTTCTGGATTATCATTGATGTTCTGGGATTGATAGGATCAAGTAAGTAGCGAAGTAGATGATTTTATCCGCCTGATTATGCAGGTTATAGATATAAAATGTACGATATAATGCACGAAAAATATTAGAAAATGAACATTTGAAGATACAGAATATATGAAATGGATTGTCAGTCTGCCATTTCATGAAGAGGCTGTGTTGTTATGAATTGTTAAGAAACTCTTATGATATCGTGCAAATATGCAGGAAATATTGGATATACAATAATGAAAATACAGAGCTTTCTGTAAAAAAATGTAAATGATTAAAAAAACATGTTGACAAATCATAAGGGCAGTGATATTGTAAGGATGTACAAAATAATACACAGAAAAAGTTAAGCAAAGGCGCTTACCCATACGGGTCAGTTTGTCTTTGCTTTTTTTATTATCTTAAGGATGCAGGAGGACACAGCTATGAAATTAAAAGACACAGGATTAACTTTTCAGGACATTAAGGACAAAGTAAACAAGTACATGATCGAGACTTATGAGAGATTTGATTTCCTTGCAGAGACAGCGGAGGGCATGTACATTTATGATGAGAATAAAACTCCATATCTTGATTTTTACGCCGGTATTGCAGTAAACAGCGCAGGAAACTGTAATCCGAAGGTTGTGGCTGCTGCAAAGGATCAGTTAGATGATATCATGCATACATTTAACTATCCATATACAATCCCGCAGGCGTTGCTTGCTGAGAAGGTCTGTGAGACAATCGGAATGGACAAGATTTTCTATCAGAACTCCGGTACAGAGGCTAACGAAGCAATGATCAAAATGGCCCGTAAATATGGTATTGAAAAGTATGGTCCAAACCGTTATCATATCGTAACTGCAAAGATGGGATTCCATGGAAGAACCTTTGGTGCCATGTCTGCAACAGGTCAGCCGGGTAATGGATGCCAGGTTGGATTCGGACCTATGACTTATGGTTTCTCCTATGCACCGTACAATGACCTTCAGGCTTTCAAGGATGCATGTACAGAGAACACAATTGCCATTATGGTTGAGCCTGTACAGGGTGAGGGTGGTGTACATCCTGCAACAATGGAATTCATGCAGGGACTTCGTAAATTCTGTGATGAGAACGATATGCTTCTTCTGATCGATGAAGTACAGACAGGATGGTGCAGAACAGGTGCTGTTATGTCCTATATGAATTATGGTATCAAACCGGATATCGTATCTATGGCAAAGGCTCTGGGCGGTGGAATGCCGATCGGTGCCATCTGTGCAACAGCAGAGGTTGCAAAAGCTTTCACAGCAGGTTCCCATGGAACTACATTCGGCGGACATCCGGTAAGCTGTGCAGCTGCACTGGCTGAGGTGAATGAGCTTCTGGACAGAGACCTGGCAGGAAATGCAAAGAAGGTGGGTGACTACTTTGCAGCTAAGCTTGAGAAGCTTCCTCATGTAAAAGAAGTAAGACATCAGGGACTTCTGGTAGGTGTGGAATTTGATGATACGATCGGCGGAGTGGATGTGAAACATGGCTGCCTGGACAGACATCTTCTGATCACAGCCATCGGAGCGCATATCATCCGTATGATCCCACCGCTTATTGTTACAGAAGAAGAGTGTGATAAAGCTGTAGCAATCATCGAAGATACAATTAAATCACTGGAAAAATAAAAATCCGGCAACGGAGTGATACAGTAAAAGGACAAGGGCGTCACGAATTATATTCGTGCGCCCTTTTATGATATGAGAATCTTATAAAAATTTGAATGTGAGAGGGAAGAGCATGAAGCATCTGGTAATTACGATTGGCTGCGAATATGGAGCCAAGGGCAATGCCATCGGTAAGAAGATCGCACAGGATTTGGGCATTAAATTCTATGACCGTGATCTTGTAGATGAAATTATCAAAGAAGTAGGCATCCCTACAGACATTATGGACAGAGTAGAGGAAGGCGGAACCATCGCAGGTAAAGGTGCACAGGGAGATGTGAGAGGTTCCTTTTCCAAATATGCGGATCTGACAGACCGCGCCATTCATGTGCAGAAGCAGATTATCCGGAAGCTGGCGCAGAAAGAAGCCTGCGTGATCATCGGACGGTCTGCAGATTATATTCTGAAAGATACAGAAGGAATCCAACTGGTGAGAGCATTTATTTATGCACCTAATGATGTTCGCGTCCACAACATTATGGAAAGTCATAATCTCTCGGAAAAGGATGCAAAGCTTCTGCTGGATGAGAAAGACAAGCGTTATCATAAGAGACATCTGGCACTGACAGGAAGTAACCGTGGTGACAGACATAACAGGGACATTCTTATTAACAGTGATTTTCTGGGAATTCAGGGAACGGCAGAATATCTGGAAGACCTGATCGCAAAAAAATACGGAAAAAAGGAGGCCTGACCTATGGAACAGAAAACATCAGAATTTGACAAAGTACTTGGTGCATGGGACATACTTGTAATTGCATTTGGTGCCATGATCGGCTGGGGCTGGGTAGTTTCTTCCGGTAACTGGATTGAATCCGGTGGTGTGCTTGGTGCAGCTATTGCATTTGCAATCGGTGGAATCATGATCTTCTTCGTAGGTCTGACTTACGCAGAGCTTACAGCAGCCATGCCTCAGTGTGGTGGTGAGCACGTATTCAGCTACAGGGCAATGGGTTCTACAGGTTCTTTTATCTGTACTTGGGCGATCATTCTTGGATATGTAAGTGTTGCCTGCTTTGAGGCATGTGCATTTCCCACAATCATCACTTATCTGTGGCCGGGGTTCCTGAAAGGATATCTCTATACAGTTGCAGGCTTTGATGTTTATGCATCCTGGCTGATCGTGGCGATTGTGATTGCTTTTCTTATTATGATAATTAACATTAATGGAGCAAAGACTGCGGCAGTTCTGCAGACTGTTCTTACCTGTATTATCGGCAGTGCCGGAATTATTCTGATCGTGGCTTCTGTGGTTACAGGAAGTGTGGATAACCTTCAGGGACAGATGTTTGTTGGAAACGGTACCGGCGAAGCAATGAAAAGTATTATTAAGGTTGCAGTCATCACTCCGTTTTTCTTTATTGGTTTTGACGTTATCCCACAGGCAGCAGAGGAAATCAATGTTCCGCTGAAAAAAATCGGTAAAATGATGATTCTCTCTGTTGTGCTGGCAGTTGTATTTTACTCACTGGTGATTCTTGCAGTAGGTTATATCCTGAATCCGGCAGAGATCATTGAGTCTCAGCAGGGAACAGGACTTGTAACAGCAAATGCCATGGCCAAGGCTTTCGGGACAAAGGTTATGGCCAAGGTTATCATTGTAGGCGGAATGTGTGGTATTATTACATCATGGAACTCCTTCCTCCTTGGCGGTTCCCGTGCCATGTACTCTATGGCAGAATCCTACATGATTCCTCCGTTTTTTGCAAAGCTTCATCCGAAGCACAAAACTCCGGTTAATTCTCTGTATCTGATCGGTGCCCTGACTATGCTGGCTCCTTTTGCAGGAAGGACGATGATGGTCTGGATCTGTGATGCAGGTAACTTCGGATGCTGCCTTGCATACTGTATGGTCTCTATATCTTTCCTGATCCTTCGTAAAAAGGAACCGGATATGGCAAGACCTTACAAAGTAGGTCACTACAAATTTGTAGGCTTTATGGCAGTAGTCATGTCAGGGCTGATGCTTCTGGTTTACTGTATTCCGGGTTCCGGTGGAAGTCTGGTATTTCAGGAATGGATCATGGTAGGCGGCTGGAGCTTACTTGGAGTTGTATTTTATGCGATTTGTAAACGTAAATATAAAGAAGACTTTGGTAAACTTATTGAACTGATCTCTGATGAGGATGCAGCAAGTCTTATGCCGGAGGCTGATGATGAAGAGCTTGATGTGGTAATCGATGCGGCTATTGACAGGGTGCTTTCCTCTATGGCATAACGCTATAAATGACATGACAATTATTGCTTGGAATTGTTTTGGGTAACAGAGTTTTGAATTTGTGCAGGGTAGATGCCCTGCACATTGCAATATTGAAAAAATTATTGAAAAAATACAGGAAAAGAGGCAAAAATTAATGAATCAATTTGAATTTTTTATTCCTCAGAATATTACAGTCGGTGCAGGTACTCTGGCAAAGCTTCCGGAATGTGCCAAAAAGCTTGGGGGCTCTCATGCAATGCTGATCTCCGGACCAACTCTCCGGAAAATGGGAGTTGTGGATAAGGCGGCAGATTATCTGAAAGACGCCGGAATGGAAGTGGATATTTTTACAGATGTAGAAGCCAATCCGTCTGTTACCACAGTGGAAAAAGCGACAGAAGCGTATAAGGATTCAGGCGCAGATTTTATCGTTGCGCTGGGCGGTGGTTCTCCTATGGATGTGGCAAAGGCAGTGGGAGTTACGGCTAAATATGGCGGAAGCATTACAGAATATGAGGGAGCGCATAAGGTTCCCGGAAAAATTGTTCCGCTGATCGCAATCCCGACTACTGCGGGAACCGGCTCAGAGGTTACGGCATTTTCTGTTATCACTGATCACAGCAGAGATTATAAGCTGACTGTATTTAGTTATGAACTTCTTCCTGCGTATGCGATCCTGGATCCTGAGCTTCTCACCTCTGCTCCGGCATCTGTGGCAGCAGCCTGCGGAATCGATGCATTTATTCATGCGGAGGAGGCTTATGTTTCCACAGCAGCATCTCCTTTTTCTGATGCAATGGCAGAAAAAGCAATGGAACTGATCGGTGGAAATATCCGCCGTTTTGTGGCAAGACGTACAGATCTGGAGGCTGCAGAAGCAATGCTTACAGGCTCTCTCTTTGCGGGAATCGCCTTTTCCTTTGCAAGGCTTGGAAATGTCCATGCCATGAGCCATCCGGTAAGTGCTTTCTTTAATGTGGCACATGGAGTGGCAAATGCAGTTCTTCTCCCTGTAATTGTAGAATATAATGCGCTGGCAGATCATGGCAGATATCTGAAGATTTATAACTATATCAGTCCGATCCCTGCATATGAGGATGAATTCGAACCACTGATGCTGGTGGATGCCATCAGGGAATTAAACGAAGATATCGGAATCCCGGAAGACCTGACCACAGCCATCCGCCAGGCAAAGAAGGGAGAAGAGATTTCTGATGAGGAGATTGAAAGCAAGATCGATGCCATGGCAGATGACGCTATAAAGAGTGGAAATATTGCAGTAAATCCAAGATCCTCCAGGAAACAGGATATTGTGGAATTGTATCATAAGGCTTTGTAAAGAATAGCTGTTGATTTGAGTAATGGCGAATATAGATTGAGAAAGAATATTCACTTGTATATCGTTTCGTAAATAATTATACTAATCTTGTAGGATGCGACGGGCTACATCAAGACTTTTATACCTGTGCAGCCGGATTCGCAGACAAGCGAGTGGTATAGTTATTTCGAAAACGATGTAATAGTATATAGAAAAATATAGAAAACGTGCAGAAACATTGAAATCGGCAGATAGTGCTCAATCTGAGTATTGTCACGATAAAAAATGTGTCTGCACGTTTTTTTATCAAATCAAACAAGTAGCGAAGCGGATTTTACAAATTGCTTTTTTAGTTTCTATATAATAGAATAATGTTGAAAAATAAGAATAGCAGAAAGCAGCAGGAGAACAAACGATGGAGCAGAAAAAAGCTTTTAACAAAAAGAAACTGAAGGTATTTCTTGCCTTGTGCATTGTAGTAGCTGTGACAGCAGGAATCGGATTGCTGGCTTATATACATCATATAGATACTACTACACTTGGAAGAAAAATCAGTGTGTATGGTCTGGATGTATCGAAGCTTACTGTAGGGGAAGCGCAGCAGAAGATATCGGAGACGTTTCAGAACAAAGTAGTAACGCTGAATGAAGATGGCGAGGATATTTACAGTATTTCCCTGGCACAGATGGGATATAGTCTGGATCAGGATATTTTGAAGGATGCGCTGAAAGCACTTCAGCAACAGAGAAGCCAGAAGTTTCAGTTACTTGCATCGCAGAAAGACTATGCGATAGATTATCAGATTATCAGGGATGAGGCACAGGAGAAGAATGCACTTGCAGATGAGAATTTTGATAACAAAGAAAGAACAGATTCCACAGATGCTCATATCCGATACAGTAAGAAGAAACAGAAATATGTTTTAGTGAAGCAGGTTGTAGGAAATCAGATAGATGAAAGCAGGCTGTTAAGTTATGTAGATGAAACTCTGGATGAGAAATTCAGGACAGAACTGCTTGCTTCGGACGTACAGATCATGTTGAATGAAGAAGTTTACAGGCAGCCGGATATTGAAGCGTCAGGGGAAATGAAACAGCAGGTGAAGAAGCTGAATTCTCAGCTGAAAAAATACCGCAGTACGACAGTCACATATGTTTTTGGTTCAGAAACACAGGTACTGGATTCTGATACGATCAGTTCCTGGCTGAATATTAAGAACAGTGGTATCAGTGTTGACCAGAAAGCGGCTGCTGCTTACATATCAGATATGGCAAATAAGTATAATACGATTTATGTACCTCGCACATTTCACACATCCACAGGCTCCGAGGTAACAGTCTCTGATAATGAGTATGGTTACAGAATTGATCAGGACGGGGAAATTGCACAGCTTCTTGAAGATCTGAAAAGTGGCGAAGATATATCAAGAGAACCGATATACAGCAGCAGTGGAATGCAGAGAAATGGTACGGATGATCTGGCAGGCAGCTATATAGAAGTCAGCCTGGATGCTCAGCATTTATGGCTGTATAAGGACGGGGCACTGGTTACGGAAACTGATATTGTCAGCGGAGCACCGACTGCAGAGCGTGAAACATACAGAGGAGCCTGGCCGATTGCGTATAAGGCGAGTCCGTTTACTTTGAGCAGTGAAGAATATGGATATGCAACAACTGTGAAATACTGGATGCCATTTGTATATGGTCAGGGACTTCATGATGCATCATGGCAGTCAGCTTTTGGTGGTAATCGTTATAAAACAGGACACGGCAGTCATGGATGTATTAATCTGCCGGAGGATCAGGCAGCGCTGATTTATAATACGATTGATGGGGGCTATCCGATCCTTATCTATTAGAATGCAGTTATTCGGTGTAGAGCTGTGTAGCGAAGCGGATGATTTTATCCGTTTGACAGAAAGAGAGAGTTTTTTAAAAAAAGGTATGGTATACTGATTTCAGAGTGAAAGTAACACAGATGAGACGGAACGAGGAGGATGCAAATATGGAATTTCAGAATCTGATTGAGAAGAGAAGAACAGTTCGTAAATATGCAGAAGGGAATAGGGTAAGCAAAGAGGATATTTTTACTATGATAAAGGCGGCTCAGGAGGCACCCTCATGGAAAAATTCTCAGACAGGACGTTATTACTGTATTATGAATGAAAAGGATGTGAAGCAGTTCAGACGGGAATGTCTGCCGGAAATGAATGCAGGTAAATGTGAGAATGCAGTGTTGCTGGTCAGCACTTTTGTACATAACAGAGCTGGTTTTCAGAAAGATGGAACTGCGGATAATGAACTTGGAAATGGATGGGGATGCTATGATCTCGGACTGCAGAATGAGAACCTGATATTAAAGGCAGAAGAACTGGGATATGGAACTCTTATTATGGGGATTAGGGATGCGGATAAGATCAGAGAATTTTGTTCTGTTCCGGAGACGGAGACTGTTGTTGCGGTTATTGCGGTAGGAGTTCCGGGGGAAGAGCCTGGACGGCCGAAAAGGAAAGATACAGAAGAGATAGTGAAGTTTTTGTAAGGAGAGCTAAGGGGACGCAAGTTCAAATCATTCTCTTCGGCTCGGTTTCGGGTCTTAAGAAAAGTTGAGTCCGGGAAGTCTGCTAAAAGGGGGACGCAGCCCCAAACAATTCTCTTCGGCTCGGTTTCGGGTCTTAAGAAAAACTAAGCCCGGGAAGATCAGCTAAAAGCATTCGCAGATTACTCAAACTCGCCGCGAAGCGGCTCAGACAGTGAGTGATCTGCGAATAACGCTGATCTTCCCGGACTAAGATTTTCTAAAGACCCTGCAAATGTCGCCGAAGAGAATTGTTTGGGGCTGCTGGCTGTTGGCTGTGACCGAGGTGGCTGAGGGAGAAGTGGGATGGTGGTCTGTTAGTTTGGTGGAATAGAAAAGTTTCCTATATATAGTATGAAGGGGACGGAAAAGCCGGGGAGCTGTGTATATGTGGTATATGGATGCTGCACAATCATAGAAAGGATAGATAGGGAGGATGGTTGGAATTCAGGTGTCAGATGAGATGAATGTCTGATGTGGGATTGGTGGATCCTGGGATGAAAATAAAAAAGTTTGTCAAATTATGAAATTAACTGTTGACATGGTGAACTTTCGGTGTTATATTAGTTGAGCTGTCGGAAATAATTGTTTCCTAAATGGAGACAATTTAATATGATTTCTGAAAGAAAAAAGAAACTTGAAAAAGTGCTTGACAACTTGAAGCAAATATGTTAAAGTAATCAAGCCGCTTGAACAGAGCCGACAATCACAGATCAGAAGAACAGTTCGGAAATCCGGAAGAGTTCGAAAAACTTTGAAAAAACTTGAAAAAGTGCTTGACAAAGAAAAAGAGATGTGATAAAGTAAACAAGCTGTCGCAAGACAGACAACCTTGATAACTAAACAGTGAAACACATACGATTCTCGAAAATTCTTTACATTTTTAAGAACGGTTGAATA
>NZ_JBQHVP010000019.1:0-79581 GCF_052064435.1 Blautia sp. HCP3S3_B11 | reverse complement strand
CTTTTTACAATATAAGCATATCAAAAAAAGCAGGAGATATCTAATCCTTTTAGGAATAAATATCTTCTGCTTTTAAGTTAATGACATTGTGGAAAATCAAGGTTTTCCGGGGTTTTCTTATACCTAAACGGGCTGATATAGTTTGACCCCATTTGACCAAACGAGAGCCGTTTTCACCCAATTTTTAGTGGTCCGCAAGTGGTTAACTGGCCAAAAAGAGGGGAAAGTGGTTCCCAAAGTGGTTAACCGAGAGCCGTTTTTTGGGGTGCTTTTCAGCCTTCCTTCCCCTCGTTTTTTGGTTGTGGCAGTTTGGCATAGTTTGAGCTAATTTGAATAATTGAATATGAATTTGATGTAGCACACAGTATAAATGCTGGGTGCTTTTTTCATTTCAGGAACTCGTATTCCGGCGATAGAAAGAGCCGTCACTTCACTGTTAATTTTGAAGTGGCGGCTTTTTCTATTTCCAGAAGCAGCGTTTTGCGGAGGACACCCGGCACATGATTATTTTTGATGTGCTGACGAACGATTCCCCTGTTGGCTGGAAAGGCGAACGAACCCGCCTGTTCCTGTCGGATACCGGTTATGAAAAAGCACTGGATAGTCAGGAAAAGGGGCAGATTAAGATTTTGAGCCACGCAAAGGTACGCCAGGGCAATCTGCACTATGACCGTTCTGACCAGTTACGCTAAGGAGAGCAGTATGAAGCGTTATCTTCTGCGGCGGCTGGTGGTTCCGCATGGAAAACAGACTGTGAAGCAGCTTGGAATGGGACGGGCAGGAGCGAATCCGTTATGTACTGCAACGGTATATGGGAGCAGAGGCTTCGGATTTTGTCTATGAGGTTGTGAAACATTTCCTGATGGAAGCACTGAGCAGAATCTACCGTCCGGGTTGTAAGGCAGATGAAATGCTCTGCCTGGTAGGTCAGCAGGGAGCCGGGAAATCCACATTCTTCCGTTTCCTTGCACTGAATGATGACTGGTTTTTTGATGACCTGAAACAGTTGAACCGAATCAAGTAAGTCCCCTGCTTCAATTGCGAAGAGCAATAAGCAGTGGGTGGGACTTGCTTGTATCAGGAGGGGTACAAGCCCCTTCTGATAAACTGCGGAGCAGTTATTCGGTTATGAGCAAGTAGCGAAAGCGGATTGCGAATATCCGATTGACTGACAGCAAGATATACGAGCATCTCCGGGGACACTGGATTATGGAAATGTCAGAGATGATCGCAGCGATCAGTGCGAAAAGCAATGAAGAGATCAAATCATTCCTGACCAGGCAGAAAGACACTTACCGGAATCCCTATGATAAATATGAGGAAGACCGGAAGCGTCAGTGTATTTTTGCCGGGTCAACCAACACAAGGCAGTTTATTCCCTTTGACCGTACCGGGGCAAGACATAAGAACAGCCTGTTGAAGTTCTCAAAAGAAATGGAACAGGAGATCAGTGAATACTGGAAACAGTTCACACAGGAAGATACGATGGCAGGAATGATCCAGGGCTGGCTGGATGCCTATAAAGGTACGCATGTATGTTCCGTCCAGATCTGGAAAGAAGCCTTTGACCATTTTGACCGGGAGCCAAAAAAATTCGAGACAAATGAGATCTGCTCCATTATGGATACGCAGATCACAGGCTGGAAGAGGGCAGGAGTCCACAGATTTTCAAAGGAAGGATATGGCAGACAGAGAAGCTGGATCAGAGAAGGATCAGAAGAAGAGGGTGGCAACGAACCGGATAAAGATGGATTTACAAAGCTGACGAAAGCAGAACAGTTGGAGCTGCCATTTGACCTGCCCGACAGAGAGAAAGGCTGATTTTGACATCGGAAGGCTACAAATTTCCTGTAAATTTATCGCTTGTTGACAGATTTGTTGACACCTAAAACCCTTATATTTACTGGCGTTTCAGCTTTTTTTACAAGTGTCAACAAGAACATTCAAAAAACTTTTCAATAGTGTTTTGGAAAATAGAAAAAACTACCCGAAAAAAGTTTGAACCCCCATGTTGACACTTATGTTGTCAGCGTGCCGATAAACTCCCGGCAGGAACGGAAGCAATCTTCTCTCTGTCGGGCATAGGAATGAAAGGAAACAGATAATTATGGAAAAAATGATGAATACAAAGACAGAAGGAAACACATTTACAAAGAAAATCGAGCAGACAGTATATGTTGTCCGCTATCACTTTAACGAAGATGCAAAGGAAACCATGCAGGAGAAGATTAACCGGATGCTGGTTACAGAAGCAAGCCGACAGGAAATGTAGCTGACCGCAGAGTTCGGAAAAGGTTTTGATAAATCGAATCTTCGTAAGATGAGGCAGTTTTATTGCACTTTTCCAATTCGAGACACACTGTGTCCTGAATTGAGCTGGTCACATTATCGTGTCTTGATGCGTATAAATGATGAACAGGCAAGGAGATTTTATATGGCAGAATGTGCAAAAGCAGCATGGAGTGTTCGTCAACTGGAACGGCAGATCAATACGATGTATTATCAGCGTATTTTAGCAAGCCAGGATAAGATAGCGGTTGCAAATGAAATTCAAACAACAGAGCCAAAACCAGAATATGAGAAAATAGTGAAAGATCCTTATGTTATGGAATTTCTGCAGATTCAGCCTGACACACATGTATATGAAGGAGATTTGGAACAGGCATTGATTGATCATCTTCAACATTTCCTTTTGGAACTTGGAAGAGGATTTTCATTTGTAGCACGCCAGAAAAGATTTACATTGGATGGACAGGACTTTTTTATTGATCTGGTATTTTACAACTATATTTTAAAATGTTTCGTTCTCATTGACTTGAAAATGGGTAAACTGACCCATCAGGATCTAGGACAAATGCAGATGTATGTGAATTACTATACCCGTGAAATGATGAATGAAGGAGACACGCAGCCTATTGGGATTGTACTTTGTGCAGATAAGGGAGATTCTATTGTAAAATATACGCTTCCTGAAGATAATCACCAGATATTTGCATCGAAATATTTCACCTATCTGCCGTCAGAGGAAGAATTGAAACGTGAATTAAATTTGAAAGAATTTCACAAAAAAGAATAAAAACGGAAATACAAAGCGGAAGTTATAGTAAAGGAGATTTACAATGGAGTTTTGGATTTTTATGTTGATTATGGATTTGCTTCTTCCATTTACGATGATTGGTTTTGGAAAATATTTTATGAAAAAGGCTCCAAAGGAAATAAATTCAGTATTCGGATATCGGACTTCGATGTCTATGAAGAATAAAGATACATGGGAATTTGCTCATAAATATTGTGGTAAAGTCTGGTATGTCTGTGGAATGGTCATGTTGCCGATAACAGTAATATTCATGCTTTTAGTAATTGGAAAAAATGAAGATTGTGTTGGGAGTATGGGAGGAATTATCTGTGGTGTTCAACTTATTCCTTTAATTGGGTCTATTCTCCCAACAGAAATAGCATTAAAAAAGAATTTTGATAAGAATGGAACAAGACGATAAAGTTTGCAGAATCAAGAAAATCGGAATTTGGAGGACAAAGCTTATGAGAAGCAAAAGTATAATTAAAGGAGTCAGCATCGGAATATCAACAGCAATACTTTGGAGTATTGTTTTAAACAGCAAGATTGCTGGAATTGGAGTGGGTATATGTCTGGGTATATCTCTTGCTACATCTGACAGTCTTATTTCTTCGAAAAAAGATAAAGATAAGTGATGATATAACTTCAAGTTTGTAGAATTCAAAAATTTAATATGAAATGTGAGATAGAGCGTATGGAAATAATCTATACGTTCTTTTTTTTGCCTTTTTGAAAAAAGTGATTAAAAAACTATTGACATTTTGTTACTGGCAAAACCGCTAAGTCGATTTTGATTTCCTGCGGTGCGCGTCTGGCCGTATTTGATATTGCGGAGCTGCGCGAGGTTACATCCTACGATGAGTTGGAACTGGATACGCTGGGAGACAGAAAAATGGCTCTGTTCCTTATTATGAGTGATACGGATGACAGTTTTAACTTTCTCATTTCCATGTGCTGCACCCAGTTATTCAACCTGCTTTGTGAAAAGGCCGATGATGTGTATGGCGGCAGGCTTCCGGTTCATGTGCGCTGTTTGATTGATGAGTGTGCTAACATCGGGCAGATTCCGAAGCTGGAAAAGCTGGTGACCACCATCCGAAGCCGTGAAATCTCTGCCTGTCTGGTGTTGCAGGCACAGAGCCAGCTCAAGGCAATTTACAAAGATAATGCCGATACCATCATCGGCAATAGCCCGATGGGATTGCCGCTTGTGGCGATCTGGCTGTTGGGTAAGGTGCAGGATTTGAAATTTGCGATCCAGGATTGGATGTATGTGTAAATGATGTGAATATAATCTGGAATGAAAAGAAGCAGGACAATGGGATGAGACCCAATGCCCTGCTTCTTGGTTATTTGGAATGAACGGTAGTGTATTTCTGGTTTTTGCTTTTGGGTTTGTCTGGAAACATCATTTCAAGTTTACCAGAAGATAATAAAGGCTTGAGGTAATATTTGCTGAAGTGAGAACGGCTGGAAACATCAATATATGCTTGCATTTCATCTCGACTTTTAGGGTCTGCACAAAATTCCAATAGCAAGTTTTGCTTGCTGATCACAGATGTATCATGTGCGGCATCATGTGCTGTATCATGTGCGGAAGCACCGCACATGATGTAGTTTACATTTTTCAAGATGACTCTGAAATCTGTCGCTGTTGAGGAAAATTCGGGCTTATATGCCTCTGTGTATCCAGGCAGCTTTTCGGTTTCACTGACGATTTTGCGTAGGCCACTTCCACGGCGTTCCATGTACTTCATGCGGTGGAACAGGTCAGCAATCACAGGGTTTCGTCGCATCGAACGAATACTGTAAATATCGTATTCCTGAATTGAGCCGCCGCCAAACATACCGCCCGGAAGTGCTTTTGCCGACCGGAAAATGCTCGGCAGGGCAATTAAAGATTCTTTTGCGAAATTAAGTCCGAAAACACAGGCAAAAAACCCGGTCATGTTTCTGGTTTTTGTGTCTGCGATCTTGACCAGTATCCTTTGGGTGGTATCCCTGTTCGGGTTAAAAGACGCTCCAAGCGGATATACACTGGCGATTGCCATTATCCTTTGGTTTACCGTGCTATTTGCCAACTTTGCCGAGGCCATTGCAGAAGGTCGTGGTAAAGCACAGGCAGATTCTCTCCGGGCATCCCGAAAGGATGTGGACGCACATAAAATTCCCTCCGTATCGCAGAAGGACAGCGTGACTGTGGTTCCATCCGCCCTACTGAAAAAAGGGGAACTGGTGATTGTCAAAGCAGGAGAGCAGATTCCGGCAGACGGCGAAGTCATAGAAGGTGCGGCATCTGTGGATGAAAGCGCCATCACCGGCGAATCCGCTCCTGTAATTCGTGAGGCAGGCGGCGACCGCAGCGCTGTAACCGGCGGCACCACTGTACTGTCGGACTGGATTTTGTCAGAGTGACCAACGAAGCCGGAGAAAGCTTTCTGGACAAGATGATTGCGATGGTAGAAGGTGCTGCCCGGAAGAAGACGCCCAACGAAATTGCTTTGCAGATTTTTCTGGTAGCCTTGTCCATTATCTTTATCTTGGTGACAGTCTCCCTCCACACTTATTCCATTTTTTCTGCAAAGCTGGCGGGAATTGAGAATCCAACCTCTGTAACAACTTTGGTAGCGCTGCTGGTATGCCTTGCTCCTACTACCATTGGTGCCTTGCTTTCTGCCATCGGTATTGCCGGTATGTCCAGACTGAACCAGGCAAATGTTCTGGCCATGAGTGGACGTGCCATTGAAGCCGCCGGTGATGTAGACATTCTGATGCTTGACAAAACCGGAACAATCACCCTGGGCAATCGACAGGCATCGGAGTTCATTCCGGTAGATGGTGTTGATATTCAGGAACTGGCGGACGCCGCTCAGCTTTCTTCTCTGGCCGATGAACCCCCCGAGGGCAGAAGCGTTGTTGTGCTGGCAAAGGAGCAGTTTGGAATTCGTGGCAGAAGCCTTCAGGACAAGAATATGCACTTTGTCCCATTTACTGCCGTGACTCGTATGAGCGGCGTCGACTTTGACGGCAACGAAATCCGAAAAGGCGCAGCAGATGTTGCAGTTGCCATGAACAGCGGCACACAAGCGGCCAAAGAAGCAGGCAACATGGTGGATTTGGACTCTTCCCCCACAAAACTGATCGACATTGTGCGCATCGGCAAACAGCTTTTGATGACACGAGGCAGCCTGACTACCTTCTCCATTGCCAACGATGTGGCAAAATACTTTGCCATTATTCCGGCGCTGTTTATGGGACTTTATCCGGGACTGTCTGCTATGAATATTATGGGGCTGCATTCCCGGCAAAGTTCTGTCCTCTCTGCGATTATTTATAATGCACTCATCATTATTGCGCTTATTCCATTGGCACTGAAAGGTGTGAAATATCGTGAAGTTGCTGCTGGAAAGCTGCTGTCACGGAACCTGCTTGTTTATGGTTTGGGCGGTCTGGCGGCTCCCTTTATCTTTGTGAAACTGATTGATGTTCTGCTGGTGTTCACCGGCCTGGTATAAGGAGGGGATATATCATGAAAACAATAAAAAGTGTATTACCAAAGGCAGGTATGATCTTTTTAATCTTTACTCTGCTGTGCGGCGTGATCTATACGGGTGTTGTCACAGGAATTGCTCAGCTTATTTTCTCGGATAATGCCAATGGAAGTATCATTGAAGTAGATGGGAAAAAATACGGCTGTGAGTTGCTGGGGCAGCAATATACGGATGAGTCCCATATGTGGGGGCGCATTATGAATATCGATGTTTCTACCTATACAGATGAAAACGGAAAGGCGCTGATGTATGCCGCCCCATCTAACATCTCTCCGACAAGCGAGGAGTATGCACAGCTCGTGGCAGAGCGGGTGGAAAAGCTCCGGGCTGCCGACCCGGATATGGATGAAACAGCTGTTCCGGTGGATCTTGTTACTTGTTCCGGCAGTGGGCTTGATCCCCATATTTCCCCGGCGGCAGCGGAGTATCAGGTAGCACGTATTGCAAAAGTGAATGATATGACCGATGATGAAGTACGCAAGATCATCCGAAAATGCACCGACGGTCGATTCCTTGGCATCTTTGGCGAAGAAACCGTTAATGTGTTGGAGGTCAATCTGATGCTGGATGGTATCCTGGATGAATAAATGAACATAGCAAAAATTGTGATGTCTTATGCAGGATTCTGACAAGGAAACGGCTGATTGAATTTCTGGCACAAGCTCGTGATAAAAAAGAATAAGTCCTGCATCTTTAGACGGCCTTAATACAGATACGCATTCTCTTTTACCTTCTTTACTCCCTTTGATTTATAATTAAGGGCACATAAAGGGGGATAAAGGAGGATTGCAGTTATGGGAGTAGTGTTGTTAAAAAGGAAGTTGACTTCGTTTCAAATTATCATCCTCGGGTTTTCCGGTGTGATCCTTTTCGGCACCTTCCTTTTAATGTTGCCGTTTTCCAGCCGAAGCGGACTGGCAATGCCTTTCTCGGATGCATTGTTTACTTCTACCTCAGCAGTTTGTGTAACCGGACTCATTATACATGATACGGCAACATACTGGTCGGCCTTCGGCCAGTTTGTCATTTTACTGCTGATACCATATTGGCGTTGGGAAGTAACAGAAATTTGCAAAAGTGCTTTCATACTTGATTTCAAGAAAAATCAAAGGAATTGGGGGATGAATCCATGCAGGATATTATTTTACTTGTAAGTACATCAGCTATATTTATTTTTGGGTATTTTCTGATGAATAAACTGGATGTTTTTCTGGAAAACAATTGGAATAGACAAGAAACTGCTCTGACTTACGGCGAAAACAGCTTGCGAATTGGTTTTTCCAACCCATTAATGGCAGGCGGTCTCGCAGATACTTTCGAGACTTACGGAAAGCAGCATCCAGATGTCTCTATCCATATTTTCAGCGGAGAAGAAAGTGAATTATGCAGAGAACTGGAAACACACAAATTGGACATAATTTTTTTACCAGAGAATACAGACATATCAAAAAAAACTCATTATAATGCACGGATGGTGCTTCTTCGTTGCGCCCCAGTTGTGATGGAATATGCTGACTTGCCCATTGAGCCGATTACCCAGAATCAAATCACACAAATAGCACTATGGAGGGATTCCAAAAAATCACCTGTCGTCGATTTTTTCATTGGATGCCTGAACAAATTTGCCGTGGATCAGTCGCAGATGTAGGTTTTGACGTTGTGTATTATAATATTGAAAAAGGGAATCGCTTTTACTTGAGTGACAGATAGGAGGGTTAAAATGGAACTGCCAAGACAAGATCCGGATCAGCTTCTTCGTGCGATCCGTAACGATGCATCCACTAAGAAAAGCGGAAAACTCAAAATCTTTTTCGGTTATGCCGCAGGTGTCGGAAAGACCTATGCCATGCTTCAGGCGGCTCATCAGGCTAAGGAGCGTGGAATCGATGTGGTTGCTGGATACATAGAACCCCATGCCCGACCCCAGACGATGGCACTTCTGGACGGCTTGGAGCAGCTTCCTGTGAAACAAGTTGCTTACGAAGGAATGACCCTTCGTGAATTTGATATTGATGCTGCGCTCAAGCGAAATCCCCAGCTCATACTGGTGGATGAGTTGGCCCATACCAACGCCGAAAGCAGTCGGCACACGAAGCGGTATCAGGATGTTCAGGAACTGCTAAATACTGGAATTGATGTCTATACGACTGTAAATGTCCAACATATCGAGAGTCTCAACGATACAGTAGCCTCTATCACCGGAATTCTTGTGCGGGAGCGCATTCCGGATTCCACCTTTGATCAAGCAGATCAGGTAGAACTGGTGGATATTGAGCCTGCGGAGTTGCTGGAACGACTGGCAAGTGGAAATGTGTACCGGGAAGATCAGGAGCAGCGGGCAACAGTTAATTTTTTCACGCTGGAAAATCTCACCGCATTGCGGGAAATCGCCCTCCGTCGGTGCGCTGACCGGGTGAACTTGCTGACGGAAAGCGCCAGAGTACAGAGCCGAGGCGATTACCATACAGACGAGCGCATTCTGGCATGTCTTTCCTCGTCGCCATCCAACGCAAAAATCATTCGGACTGCTGCAAGGATGGCAAGAGCCTTTCGGGGAACATTTACCGCTCTTTATGTGGAAACGCCAAATACAGCGGCGATGAGTGACGATGATAAAAAGCGTTTGCAGGATAATAAGCGTCTGGCCCAGCAACTTGGCGCTGCGATTGAGACAAGTTATGGCGATGACGTGCCTTATCAGATTGCGGAATTTGCCCGTCTTTCCGGCATCTCAAAAATCGTAATTGGACGAAGTACCATTGCACGAAAGAATATTTTCAGCAAGCCCACCTTGACGGAACGCCTGATTTCCAGCGTACCTAATCTGGATATTCATGTGATACCGGATGCCAGCACAGGAACCAGCTATCAGGAAAAAAAGAGTAAGGCGCAGGTAGATGCGATGCCCCTGCGTGATGTTCTGAAGAGTATAGTCGTATTGCTGGTAGCTACACTAATTGGCTGTGGCTTTGACGCTCTTGGGTTCACGGAGAGTAATATTATCGCAGTTTACATATTAGGCGTACTTGTGACCGCTGTAATCACAACCAACCGACTGTGCGGGATTCTGACTTCGGTTGTCAGTGTGCTGGTTTTCAATTTCTTTTTTACCACTCCGAGACTGACATTCCATTTTGACGATCCGAACTATATTGTTACCTTTACCATTATGTTTATAGTAACACTGCTTTCCGGATCTCTCGCTACCCGGCTGAAAGAAAATGCGAAACAATCTGCCCATACAGCTTACCGTACAAAGATTCTTTTTGAAACCAACCAGCTTCTGCAAAAAGAGCAGGATGAGAATGCGGTAATCACCGCTACGGCAGGGCAGCTCATGAAGCTGTTGAAAAAAGATATTGTCGTCTACCTGTCTGATGGTAAAGAACTTGCCACTCCTAACGTTTTTCGTGCTGTTAATAGCATTCAGGAAGATTTAATTTCTGAGAACGAGAAAGCAGTCGCCGATTGGGTCTTCCGAAACAATAAACACGCCGGTGCCACAACAGATACATTATCCAGTGCAAAGTGTTTATACCTTGCGATTCGGGTCAACCAGCATGTATATGGAGTGGCTGGTATTGCGGTGAACGGTATTCCGCTGGACTCTTTCGAAAACAGCGTACTCCTCTCTATTCTGGGCGAGTGCGCTTTGGCACTTGAAAACATCAAAAACGCCAAAGAAAAAGAGGAAGCGGCTGTTCTGGCGCAAAATGAACAGCTTCGTGCTAACCTGCTGCGGGCAATCTCTCATGATCTTCGAACCCCTTTGACAGCGATTTCTGGCAGCGCAGGCAATTTGCTTGCAAATTATAAAAAGATGGATGATGCATTGCGGGAGCAGACCTTTACCGATATTTATGACGATTCCATGTGGCTGATTAATCTCGTTGAAAACCTGTTGGCAGTCACACGAATTGAGGGCGGACAGGTCAATCTAACTCGGAGTATCGAACTCATGGATGAGGTCGTTTCTGAAGCACTGAAGCACATCAACAGAAAGAGTAAAGAACACACCATTCGTGTGACCAGCGGTAAAGACTTTATCCTTGCCCACATTGATGCGAAGCTGATCGTTCAGGTGATTATCAATTTGGTTGACAACGCCATCAAATATACCCCTGTCGGTTCAGTAATTGAAATACATACCGATCAAAAAGAGCAATGGGTCACGGTTTCCGTTTCCGACAACGGCCCTGGGATTCCCGATGAGCAGAAACCCCGTATTTTCGATATGTTTTATAGTGGGGCCAATAAAGTGGTCGACAGCCGCAGAAGCCTTGGATTGGGGCTGTCCCTCTGTAAGTCCATTGTGACCGCCCACGGCGGCACGATTTCCGTATCAGACAATCAGCCAAATGGCACTGTGTTCACATTTACATTACCCGCCGGGGAGGTAGAACTTCATGAATAAACCTTTGATATTAGTGGTTGAGGATGACCCATCTGTACGAAATCTCATTACAACCACATTGAAAACAAATGATTATCGTTATGTGGTAGCGCCCAATGGCTCGACAGCCATTATGGAGGCCACATCGCACAATCCTGAAATCATCTTGTTGGATTTGGGCTTGCCGGATATGGATGGCGTTCAAGTCATTCAAACGGTACGCTCCTGGTCCAATGCCCCCATCATTGTAATTAGCGCCAGAAGTGAAGATAATGACAAGATTCATGCATTGGATGCCGGAGCTGACGATTATCTGACAAAACCTTTTTCTGTTGAAGAATTATTGGCTCGACTTCGGGTGACGCAGCTAAGACTCTCTCTGATGACGGCAGAGATGTTTACTGCCAGTTCTGTATTTGTGAATGGTAAGTTGAAAGTGGATTATGCCGGGGGATTCGCTTATCTGGATGAAAACGAACTTCACCTGACACCCATTGAGTATAAGCTGTTGTATCTGCTGTCCAAGAATGTCGGCAAGGTACTGACCCATACCTTTATCACACAAAATATCTGGGGCCGCAGTTGGGATAACGATGTGGCTTCCCTGCGGGTATTTATGGCAACATTGCGAAAAAAACTGGAGCCAACAGAGGAGTCTCCACAATATATTCAAACACATATTGGTGTGGGCTACCGCATGATGAAAATAGAATAACGCTATGAGGACGGCCAGTGTTCTCTATGAAAAATAGACGATTGAGTTTCGGATTGCCCTAATCATTTTTTGTTATTTGGAAAGGAAATCAATACCACACTTGCTACATTTATTGAAAATGGACAAGGAAAAGGCGTTGTACGGCAAGACATAATTCCGATGTTGACAGGTTACATTTTTTGGTCAAGCATTACTTCGTTCCTTGCCCTTGCACAAATGAAAGGACAATTCATATCAAAGCAATTTTCTATCTCTGAAAGCAAGTTTTTAGATTATGGGTTCAATCAGATTATAAACTTTATTTTGGAGGTGAAAATTTGATGATGAACAGCAGTTGGTTAATATGCCCCGTATGTGGAGGAAAAACTCGTGATCAAATACGGTCTCAAAGCAGCTTGTAGAGCACCACAGTTCTCCAAACGATAATTTTAATCGAGTACAGAAAACTATTAAAACCTCGGAAAGCCTTGATTTTCCGGGGATTTGTTGTAGCTAAACGGGTAATCAAATATGTATTACTGTTCACTCCGTTCACAGTAACGTAGCCAAAATTCATTCCAGATTGCCTGCGGCAATGGAATTTTGGCTTGTATGTCTCGGGATTTTGGCATATTCATGCCAAAACACCTCGCGGGACAGTGGCGTGTGAACAGTAACAAATATGTTACAATTAAGTCTGTAATTATTATTAGTCTTTGACATTCCCGCATCTTTTTGATACTATAGAATCAGTAAAAAACTAGCAGACCTCCCATGGGAGAAATCCTATGGGAGGTTTTTGTAACGAGGTGAGGTGTATAATGAAAAAAGAAAACAATTCTGCACATAACCATAACAGAGGAAGCTTTTCCGGAAGGATCGGCTATGTGCTGGCAGTTGCAGGTTCTGCAGTAGGACTGGGAAATATCTGGAGATTTCCGTATCTTGCAGCGAAATATGGAGGCGGAATTTTCCTGCTGATCTATATTCTTCTGACTGCATCATTTGGTTATGTGCTGATCATGTCAGAAACAGCCCTTGGACGAATGACCAGAAAGAGTCCGGTAGGTGCATTTGAGCATTTTGGAAAAACGAAATCATTCAAAATCGGCGGATGGTTAAATGCAGTGATTCCAATGCTGATCGTTCCTTACTACAGTACGATTGGCGGATGGGTAATTAAGTATCTTGTGGAATATTTCAAAGGAAATGTCCAGGCAGTAGCGGAAGACGGATATTTTGGAAACTTTATTTCCGATTCCTGGCAGGTGGAACTCTGGTTTCTGGTATTTGCGGCGCTTGTATTCATCATCATTCTCGGTGGTGTACAGAACGGTGTAGAGAGAATGTCAAAGATCATGATGCCGGTTCTGGTAGTTCTGGCAGTCGTGGTTACAATCTATTCTGTCACACGTCCGGGTGCTGTTGAAGGTGTGAAATATTTCCTGATCCCGAATGTGAAAAATTTCTCCTGGATGACAGTAGTAGCAGCGATGGGACAGATGTTTTATTCTTTGTCCATTGCAATGGGAATCCTGTATACTTACGGTTCCTATGTCCGTAAAGATATGGATATCGAGAGATCTACCACACAGGTTGAGGTTTTCGATACAGGTATCGCAATCCTTGCAGGTCTGATGATCATCCCGGCGGTATTTTCATTCTCCGGTGGAAATCCTGAAACACTTCAGGCAGGACCATCTCTGATGTTTATCACATTGCCAAAAGTATTTGCAAGTATGGGATTTGGTACTGCAACAGGAATCGTATTCTTCATACTTGTATTACTTGCAGCTCTGACAAGTGCAGTTTCCCTGATGGAAACCAGTGTTTCCACATTCATGGACGAACTTCACTGGAGCCGTAAGAAATGCTGCGGTCTGATGGTTGTGATCATGATTGTACTTGGAACCGCATCTTCCATGGGATATGGACTTCTGGATTTCATTCGTATCTTTGGAATGAACTTCCTTGATTTCTTCGATTTTATGACAAACTCAGTAATGATGCCGCTGGCAGCACTTGCAACCTGTATTCTGATTCTTCGTGTTGTTGGTATTGACGGAATGGAAAAAGAAATTGAACAGTCTTCTCCGTTCCGTAGAAAGAAACTGTACAAGGTATTTATTAAATACTTTGCACCGATTTGTCTGATCATTATTCTGTTGAGCTCTATTGCGAATGTACTGGGAATTATCAGTATGTAAGGAAACATATAACTCCTTTTAGGTGGATTGAGTAAATGACTTAAAATCTGCTTAGAGGGAGTTTTTTTATATGGTTTTACAGTTTATGCGAAAAAAATACCGTTTGTGAAATATAAAGATTTGTTTTGAGTCATTATGCTATTCTACAATCAGAAAAAGAATGATGTACCAGAGTGAGTATATTTGATAACGTAAATCAAAAACATCATAGCAAAAAAGACCATATAGGATAAGGTGAGGTTTTAGCATGAGTTTAAAGTATGAAAAAATCATAAATCAAATGACATTAGAAGAAAAAGCCCGGATGATGTCTGGTAAAAATACATGGGAAACCGTGGATTTTCCACAATATGGAATTCCGTCCATGTGTCTGTCCGACGGCCCTCATGGACTACGCAGACAGGCAGGCGCGGGAGATCATCTTGGCTTAAATGCCAGTCTTCCGGCAACCTGTTTTCCTACTGCGGCATCCGTAGCAAACAGTTGGGACGAGCAGCTTGGTGAAGAAATCGGAACAGCACTGGCAGAGGAAGCAGTGACTATGGGAGTAAACGTCATTCTCGGTCCGGGACTGAATATCAAGAGAAGCCCCCTCTGCGGACGAAATTTCGAGTATTTTTCCGAAGATCCATATCACGCGGGAAAAATGGCAGCCGCATATATTCGTGGAATCCAGAGCCTGGGAATTGCAGCCTGCCCGAAGCATTTTGCGGCAAACAGCCAGGAACTTCGACGTATGGCAAATGACTCCGTAGTGGACGAGAGAACTTTCCGTGAACTCTATACCACCGGCTTTGAGATTGCAGTGAAAGAGGGAAAAGCGAAGTCCATTATGTCTTCCTACAATGAAGTGAACGGTATATATGCAAACGAAAACAGCCATATGCTTCAGGAAATCCTTGTGGATGAATGGGGGTTTGACGGTTTTGTAGTATCTGACTGGGGTGGCAGTAATGATCATGCACTTGGTGTAAAAAACGGCAGTCATCTGGAAATGCCGGGGACAGGAAATTCTGGAGTTCACGATATTGTAAAAGCAGTGAAGGATGGTAACCTCATAGAGGAAGTTTTAGATCGGCGCCTGGACGAATTATTAAGTGTAATTTTCGACACCCATCAGGCAACAGAGGAGAAAAAAGGCACATCTTTTGACATCGAAGCACATCATAAACTGGCACGAAAAGCAGCTCAGGAGAGTATTGTACTTCTGAAAAATGAAGACAACATTTTACCTCTGCAGCCGGGAACAAAGGTAGCCGTGATCGGAGATTTTGCTAAGATTCCAAGATATCAGGGAGCCGGTTCTTCTCTGGTAAATCCTGCAAAACAGCCGGAATCTATTCTGGGTGAAATTGGAAACAGCGGTCTGGAAATGATTGCGTTTGAACAGGGATACCGAAGAAACAAAAAGAGTGATGCGAAATTGATCGAGTGTGCAAAAGAGGCGGCAAAAAAAGCAGAAGTTGTGCTGATCTTTGCAGGTCTGGATGAAATCAGCGAGTCAGAGGGATTGGACCGTACTCATATGAATATGCCGCAGGCGCAGAACCTGCTGATCGACGAGATTTCCACAGTAAATCCAAATGTAATCGTAGTTCTTTCCGCAGGTTCCGCAGTGGAAATGCCATGGTATTCCTATGTCAGGGGAATCGTACACGGATATCTGGGTGGCCAGGCAGGGGCTTCGGCAATGCTGAATGTTCTGACAGGAAAAGTTTGTCCATCCGGTAAATTGAATGAGACTTATCCGGTTCACTGCGAGGATAACCCGGTTCTGCATTATTACCCGAGCAAAGAACGCAGCAGTGAATACCGAGAATCTCTTTACGTAGGATACCGCTATTACACAACTGTAGATAAGAAAGTTCGTTTCCCGTTTGGTTTCGGACTCAGCTATACTACATTTAAATACAGTGACCTGAAAGTGGATGACAGCGGAGTTACATTCCAGATCAGAAACACCGGAAAAACAGCAGGGACAGAGATCGCACAGCTTTATATTGGAAGAAAATCAGAAACAGTTTTCCGTCCGGTACGCGAGCTGAAAGGTTTTGCCAGAGTAACTCTGGAGTCAGGAGAAGCAAAGTCTGTACATATTAAATTTGATGACAAAACATTCCGATTCTATGATACAAGAACAAACACCTGGGAAATTGAAACCGGTGACTATAAGATCATGATTGGAAGTGATGCTCAGACTATGCTGCTGGAAGATAAACTTTATGTAGCAGGAACTGTCTCAGAAGGCGGCTATGAGAAAGAAAAAATGCCGGAATATTTTAACGGAAAAATCCGTGCAGTAGACGATGACACATTCCGTCTCCTGTATGGCAGAGAAATCCCGGATGGAAGCTGGAGCGGCGAGATCAGGATGAATGATGCGGTATGTCAGCTTTACTATGGAAAAGGAATCCTGGGAAAAATTTTTTACGGGGTACTTCGGATTCTGTTGAAAATCAGTGAATGGCAGGGAAAGCCAAACCTGAATGTACTGTTTAATTACAATATGCCAATCCGCGGTTATGCGAAAATGACAGGCGGGTTTGTTACTATGGATATGGCGAGAGCACTGACGGAAATGGCGAATGGACACAGGATAAAAGGTACCGCACATCTGATTAAGGCGACAGTAAAAAGAGACTGAAAATAAGAAAGAAGATATCACAAAATATAATGACGGCAGACAGGACTTGGCAGGAAAAAATATGCTGAGTCCTTGTTTGCGTATTATTAAAAAAAGTATGTGGATTCAATTGCGGCAGACAGTGGAAATTGATACAATGAAAAGTAAAGCATGGTGGATAACTCACCACTATAATTTCGAAAATTGAAACGGGGGGAAAGAAAGCAAATGATAAAGATTGCAATAGTAGAAGACGAAGCAATGTATGCAAAACAGCTGCAGGATTTCCTGCGGCAGTACGAGACTGAGAATGGAGAAGCATTTGACATTACAATCTATTCCGACGGAGACCAGATCGTCCATAAATATAAATCACAGTTCGACATCATCCTGATGGATGTAGAAATGAAGTTCATGGACGGCATGTCCGCAGCAGAAGAAATCCGCAAGATTGATACAGAAGTAGTCATTATTTTTATCACAAATATGGCACAGTATGCCATCCGTGGCTATGCAGTAGATGCACTGGATTATGTACTCAAGCCGGTATCTTATTTTGCATTTTCCCAGAGGCTCAATCGTGCGATTTCCAGAATGAAAAAGCGTGAAACCAAGATGATCATGGTAAACATCAAAGGCGGAACCGTCCGGATCAATATTGCAAACATTTATTACATTGAAAGCCAGGGACACACGCTGATCCTGCACACGATCCTCGGAGATTATGAGACGACCGGAGTGATGAAAGAGATGGAACAGAAGTTGCAGGGAATGAATTTCTGCAGAGGAAATAAAGGATATCTGATTAATCTGCAGCACGTAGACGGGATACAGGACGGATGTGCTTTAGTGAAAGGTGAGCAGCTGGTTTTGAGCCGTGCACGTAAGAAAGAATTCATGGAAGCGCTGACAGATTACTGGGGAGAGGTCGTGAAATAATGGAACATATTATGCCGGATATACCGAGAATTTATACCGCAATCGCAGAATGGATGGCATGTATGCTGTTTATTTTGCCTGTCAAGAAACGGTTTGATAATGCGAAAACAGGAGCTTTGATGGCAGTATTTCTGATAGTACAAAGTGTGTTTCTTATGATAACAGGCAGCGTGAAGATCTACTTCTGGATTCCATGTATGATTATCGCTGTTTTGCTGATGATCGGATTCATTTACGGATGCTGCGAGATCAGTCTGCGAGATGCCGGGTACTTTGGAATGATTGCATTTGTGGCAGCAGAATTTATGGCATCTATAGAATGGCAGGTAGTATGTTTCTTCTGGGATGGAACAGTTCCTGCTGTAGCTATACAGGGAGTTGTGCTGGCTGCGATTTATGGATGTGTAGCAGTTATCCTGTATAAAATGCTGCATATGCATCTGCCGAAAGACGGAAAAATGGGAATCAGCATAAAGGAATATATCTCCGGACTTGTGATCGCAATCGCAGTATTTGCAGTCAGCAATATCAGCTTCCTCACAGAAAACACACCGTTTTCCGGAGGGTATTCTTTTGAAATCGGAAATATCCGTACGCTGGTAGATCTGGGAGGAATTGCAATCCTCTATGCACATCTGATCCAGTGCTGCGAACTGCGTGTGCGAAAGGAACTGGAAGCAGTCCAGAATGTGCTCCAGAATCAGTACGTGCAGTATAAGCAGTCACGCGAGAGCATTGAGCTGATCAATTATAAATACCACGATCTGAAACACCAGATCGCAGTACTCCGAAGCGAAGAAGACCCGAAGAAACGAGAAGAATTTCTGAATCGTATGGAAGAAGAAATCCGCCAGTACGAAGCCCAGAATAAAACAGGAAATAAAGTGCTGGATACCGTGCTTACGACTAAGAGTCTTTATTGTGCAAAACACGGAATTACATTCACATGCGTGGCAGACGGAACATTACTGGATTTCATGGATGTTATGGACATCTGCAGCATTTTCGGAAATGCGCTGGATAATGCGATTGAATGTGAGGTAAAGATACCGGAGAAAGAGAAACGTCTGATCCATGTAACAGTATCAAAACAGAAGCAGTTCCTGATCCTGAGATTTGAAAATTACTGCGAAGAAACGCTTCAGTATCAGGAGGGAACACCGGTTACAACCAAGAAAGAGAAAGAATTCCATGGTTATGGATTGAAGAGCATTCAGTATACGGTGAATAAATATGAGGGAGCTGTCAGTGTGAATCTGGAGGATAACTGGTTTGAGCTGAAAGTTTTAATCCCTATTATGCAAAAATAAAAACATATCTGATATGAAGTGACCGGGTTCCAATTTGGAATCCGGTTATTACTATATATAATGCATAAATACATTGGGACAATTTTAGATAAAATATCTAATGCAAAAACAGTTTATGCAGATTTTTTACAGGTTATGCAAATTTTAACCAGAGAAAAAATGATGTGGTAGGATAAAGTCATAAGATCCAAAGAGGAGAAACAGGAATAGGAGGAAAGGAAATGAATTTGGACATGTTAAGAATGGAAGACGTTTATAAGTATGTAATGAAATGTCTTCCATATCTGATTCCGTTTATTATTCTATTAGTAGCGGGAATTGTTATTTTTATTGCAACCAGAAAGGTGAAAGTTGAGAAAAGGAAATTATGGAGAAGTGAATCCTGGATAGCAGTACTGTTATCTTTTGTGCTTGGTGTTACTGGAATTTGCTTTAATCCAATGTATTCATCTATTTGCCTTGTTTTTGCGAAGACAGAAGGCATGACGGAAGAAACGGCGGAAAAAGGAAAACAGTTATGTGAAAAAATTGCAGAAGAGGGAATTGTACTTTTAAAGAATGAAGATAAGACACTTCCATTGAAAGAGAAAAATATCAATGTATTTGGATGGGCATCCACAAATCCGTGTTATGGTGGAACAGGATCTGGTTCCGTTGATACTTCTTCAGCAGTAAGTCTTCTTGATGGACTTAGAAACGCCGGGTTTTCATTAAATGATGAATTGGAAAAATTCTATACAGACTATAATACGGAGCGTATAACTGGAAGTTTGTCAGGAAATACAGACTGGACACTTCCAGAGCCATCTGCTGACAGCTATACATCTTCTATGATAGACGATGCAAAGAATTTTTCTGATACAGCAGTTGTTGTTATTGCCAGAGTTGGCGGTGAAGGTGAAGACTTACCAAAAGATATGGAAAATGCCAATTATAATACCACTGACGAAGGTGCTGGTCACGAAGGAGATTTTGCAGCAGGACAATCTTATCTTGAATTAAGTAAAACAGAAAAAGATATGGTAGATCTTGTCTGCAATAATTTTGAAAATGTTATTGTTATTTATAACAGTGCAAATGCATTCGAACTGGGATGGGTTGATGAATATGAGAATATTAAGGGCGTTTTAAATGTTGCAGGACCTGGACAGACTGGATTTGATGCACTGGGAAAAGTTTTAAGTGGTGAAGTAAATCCATCAGGACATTTAGCAGATACCTATGTATATGATTTGACAGATACTTATAATTATAATAATATTGGTGATTTTAAATATGACAATGTAGAAGAATTTAAAGATATTAATGGACCGGAAGGAACAGATTATAATACAGTATCATTTGTAAATTATGCAGAAAGTATTTATATTGGATACAAATTTTATGAGACTGCAGATGCAGAAGGTCTGATTAAATATGAAGATGTTGTTCAGTATCCATTTGGTTATGGATTAAGTTATACTGCATTTGCTCAGAAAATTACAGATTTAAAGACAGATAGTGATGGGAAAATTACGGTAGAGGTAACGGTTACGAATACAGGAGACGTAGAAGGTAAAGATGCAGTTGAACTGTATTTTACTCCTCCGTATACAAATGGTGGAATTGAAAAATCAGAAGTAAACCTACTGGATTTTGAAAAAACAGATAGTTTAAAACCGGGAGAAAGCCAGACAATTTCTTTTGAATTTGATCAGGACGAGCTGGCATCATATGATGCTAAGGATAAAGGTTGCTATGTGCTGGAAGCTGGAGAATATAACCTTAGTGTAAGAAGTGATTCTCATACTGTTCTGGATTCAAAAACAATAGAAATCGCAGATGAAATTGTATATGATTCAGAAAACCCAAGATCTTCAGATGATACAGCTGCTCAGAATGTATTTGACTATGCTGCAGGAGATGTAGAATATCTTAGCAGAAAAGATCATTTTGCAAACTATGAAGAGGCAACAGCGGCACCAACAGATTATAGTATGTCTGATGAAGTAAAAACGAAATTTTTAAACAATGATAATTATAACTATGAAGACTATAATGATGAATCTGATAAAATGCCCGTAACAGGTGCTGATAATGGCGTAAAACTGGCAGAGTTAAGAGGCCTTGACTATGACGATGAGTTATGGGATAAGCTGCTGGATGAACTGACAGTAGATGATATGGTTACAATGCTCGGAAGTGCGGGATTTTCCACAAAAGAAATCAAAGATATTGGTAAAATAGAAACCTCCGAAATTGATGGGCCAGCAGGACTGCATTCTTTCTTTAATCAAAATAAACAGGGTTCCTGTTATCCGGCATCGAACCTGATGGCATGTACATGGAATAAGAATCTTGCAGAAGAACTTGGAAGTCAGATTGGTGATGAGGCAGTTGAAATTAATGTTAATGGATGGTATGGACCTGCAATGAATATTCACAGATCTGCATTTTCGGGAAGAAACTATGAGTACTTCTCAGAAGATACTGTATTGAGCGGAAGGCTTGCTGCTCAGGAAGTAAAAGCTGCACAGGAAAAAGGGGTTTATTGTTTCCTGAAACACTTTGCATTAAATGACCAGGAAACAAATAGAAATAATCAGCTTTGTGTCTGGGTAGATGAGCAGGCGGTAAGAGAAGGATATCTGAAAGCATTTGAATATGCTGTAAAAGATGGAAAAGCAACAGCAATTATGTCTGCATTTAACTATATTGGAACCGCATGGGCAGGTGCAAGCAGTAGTCTTTTAAATGATGTTCTGAGAGCTGAGTGGGGATTCAGAGGAACTGTTTTAACAGATGCGGCACTTGACGGATATAATTATATTAATGGAGATCAGGCAGTACGAAATGGTGGAGATGCAATATTAAACCCAGATTTTGGAGGAGATACCATTATTCATGATACTGAGAGTGCAACTTCTGTAATTGCAATGAGAAATGCTACACATAATGTGTTATATACCGTGGTGAACAGTAATGCGTATAGCGAAGAAAACAGTGATGCATTTGGATTGATGACATGGGAAAAAATATACTATGGATGTTTGGCTGTTATCTGTATTCTGCTTGTTGGCGCTGAAATAATTACGGTCAGAAGATATCTGAAACGTAAGAAACAGTCACAGGAATTACAGTAAAACAGGTGATGGTCATGGGGAAAAAAATAATAAATTCATGGCAGAGTTTTGCCGACAGACATCCCGGAGCCTCCAAATGGATCCGGGAGGGTGGTCTGTTTGTAATCGTCAGTAATCTGATCACTGTACTGAAATATTTACTCCTGCTGTTCCTGCCACTGGCATTTGCCGGACTGCCGAAGATTGATTTCGGATTTCCAGGAATTGACATTACATTGTTTGGAGAGACATTTAAGTGGAACATTATTGGCTATGATGCACAGCATGGTGGACTTCCTTACTTTTGCGCATACATGGTAGCCATGGTTTTGGGAGAATGCATTAACTTCCCGATTCAGAGGAATTTCGTTTTCCGAAGTAAGGGAAAAGTTGGATATCAGGCGTTCTGGTATCTGATGGCATTCTGTATTGTAACCTGTATCGTAAATTCCATTAACTGCATCTGGGTCGCAGTAGCAGGAATGTTTGTACCGGATTGGTTATACAATATCGGAACTACAGTGCTGAATGGCGGAGTATCAATGGTGGTATTCTTCTTCGTGAATAAGATTATCTTCCCAGAGGGAGCGGCTAAGGAATAACAGTATATATAAGAGATGAAATGATAAAAAATAGGAATATTTAAGGAGAAGGACTTTCTATGGAGATAATAATTCGTGGGAAGTCCTTTTAGGTAAGAGATTTTTTCCAGACATGCAATAGAAATCGATAAAATTTTCCGCTATAATACAGCAATGAATTATCTGACCTTATACGGAAGCAAAGATCAGGCACTTCATCAGGAAGAATGGCTGGCAGGCAAACATGGCAGGAAATCAGCCAATGAATGTGTGAAATGCGGTAAGTGCGAAGAAGTATGTCCGCAGCATATTAAGATCAGAGATGAGATGGAGAAAGTTGCAGCAGAACTTCTTGGAAAATAACATATAATTGTGAGTTGTATTAAGCCTTCTGGATGAATTTCAGGGGGCTTTTAACAACCGTAGCAAGAATTCCCTCACCTCTATAGGTGATGGGATGAATTGCACATTCGAGCATATCTGCTCAAATTCATAAAAAATCGCAAAAACACTTGTTCTGATACAATAAATATATTATAATAGAAAAAAGAACAATATGCTCTTGGAATTTGGACGGTCGAAATAAGCAATAAGTGAGTGTACATAATGAGTTTAGATAATAATTTTCATTCAGTGTTTTTGTTTGATTCTGGTTATGAAATATAGCAGAAAGATGCTGGACGATAAGATGTCAGAGAGAACAAAAGAAATCTTTGAAATATAGCACCTGTTGAAACAATCCATCAGTATATAGAGAGTCAGGGTGAGAAAGATAAACCGGGCAGTAAAAATAAGGATCTATCCAAATAAAGAACAGATAACCCAGATAGAGAAGACGATCGGCTGCAGTCATTTTCTCTATAACCGGATGCTTGCGGATAAGATCCGTCATTATCAGGAAGAAAAAAAGATGCTGAAAAATACGCCGGCCGGATATAAAAAAGAATATCCATGGCTGAAAGAGGTAGATTCTCTTGCGCTGGCGAATGTACAGTTAAATCTGGAAGGGGCTTTCCGGAAATTTTTCCGGGAACCGGAAGTGGGATTTCCGCATTATAAATCAAAAAAACATTCGCGGAAATCCTATACAACGAATATGGTAAATGGGAATATCTGTCTGCAGGACAGGTTCCTGAAATTGCCAAAGATGCAGCCGGTAAAAATAAAACTCCACCGTATGATCCCGGAGGGATGGAAGCTGAAATCAGTGACTGTGAGCAGGGAACCGTCCGGAAAATATTTTGCCAGCCTGCTGTTCGACTGTGAAAACCAAACAGCGGAGAAAAGACAGGCGGAAAAATTCCTGGGGATGGATTTTGCCATGCATGGGATGTGTGTATTTTCTACCGGTGAAAGAGCCGGATATCCCATGTTCTACCGGAATGCAGAGAAAAAACTTGCCCGAGAACAGAGAAAACTTTCCAGATGTGAAAAGGGCAGCCGTAACTATCAGAAACAGAAGAAAAAGGTTGCTTTATATCATGAAAAGATAAAGAACCAGAGGAAGGATTTCCAGCATAAGCTCAGCCACAGCCTTGCAGAAGACTATGACGCAGTATGTGTGAAGGATCTGAACCTGAAGGGGATAGCCTGTTTTAGCTTTGCCCTGAAGGGCAATTGAGCAGGAAGCTCCCACTTCAAAATCTGTAAGATTTAAGTGGCGAGAGCATGTCACAGATTACAGGTTTGACATTTTCATTCAAGGTGTTAAAATATGTTCTAAATAATTTGTTTTTCAAATGAAATGAGTAAAAATACAATTGACTGTCTTAAATGCATTATTTACGAGGATTGCTATAGGACATTAAGAAAAAGACGAAAGTGAGAAAAACTATGGAGGACAATAAAAGGAAAGGTCTTGGAATGGTTCTGGAAGGTGGAGGTATGCGGGGACTGTATACAGCCGGAGTTCTGGATGAGCTGATGGAGCAGGGGATTTATGCAGATTCTACAGTTGGCGTTTCCGCCGGTGCAATTTTTGGATGTAATTATAAGTCCCGCCAGATTGGACGAACCCTTCGTTATAATACCAGATTCTGCAAGGATAAACGATATATGGGATTGAAAAGCTGGATCACTACCGGCGATCTTTACAGCAAAGATTTTGCATATGGGGAGGTGCCCTGGAAGCTGGATGTTTTTGACACAGAGACATTTGCCAGATCACCCATGAAGTTTACGGTTGTATGTACAGATATTGAAACAGGAAAACCCTGCTATCAAGAATGCAGAATGGGAGACAGGCTGGATGTGGAATGGATGCGCGCATCAGCTTCCCTGCCACTGGCCGCCAGACCGGTAAAGTTGAATGGAAGAATGTATCTGGACGGTGGTATCTCAGATCCGATTCCTGTAAACTGGATGCTTTCACAGGGTTATGAGAAAAATGTGGTAGTATGTACCCGTCATCCGGGATACAGAAAAGAACATAATAAGCTGATGCCGCTGATCCGGCTGAAGTTCAGGGAGTATCCGGAGCTTGTAAAGCTTCTGGATGAACGTCATATTCAGTATAATCGTATGCTGGATAAAATCGCATATCTGGAAAAAGAGGGCAGGATCCATGTTATCCGCCCGGACAGAGACATCAGTGCAAAACCGGTTGAGCGTGATCCGGCCCATTTAAAGGAGATTTATGAGGTGGGACGGAGAGTGATGAAAGCTGATATGGAGAAACTGAAGGCGTATTTGGCAGAGTAAAAAACAGAGAAAAAACCATTACATAAAAACAAATTAAAAACAATTCTTTAACCGAATTAAGTGAGTTCCCTGCAGAGCAGTTATTCGGTGTAGAGATACGTAGCAATGTGGATTAAGAATCTGATAAGAAGAAAGATAGATTTGGAAAATTTTATAACCGAATCCATCTTTCTTTTTGTCTGTAGAAATGTTTTTAGTCTGCAAATCGAAGTGAGATGTTATCAGTGAACAGGGGTAGGCAGACTCGTTTGATAAAATATAATGTATAACAGTATAAAACAGTTGACAACAGTTATGCGCTGTTATATACTGTTTGTAGATGGAGGAGAAACATATGCATATAATAATCAATAATTCATCCATGGTACCTATTTATGAACAGATCATAGATCAGATTAAGTCTGCGATTATCAGAGGAGAGTTACAGCCGGACACTGTATTACCTTCAGTACGCAGTTTGTCAAAGGAACTGAAGATCAGTGCCCTGACTGTGAAGAAAGCCTACGACAATCTGGAAGAAGAAGGATTTACCGTCACTGTTCATGGAAAAGGAACCTACGTTGCAGCCACAAATAAAAACCTGATGAGGGAAGAACAGCTCAAAGAAGTAGAACATGATCTGGAGCAGGCAATCATGAAGGGCAGAAGATGTGGACTGAACGATGAGGAAATCAGAAATCTTTTTGAAATGATCATGGAGGACTAAGACATGTTGAAAATCAGTCATTTGCAGAAACATTACAGAGGTTTTTCGCTGGACTGTTCTATGGAAGTACAGCCTGGGATGATTACAGGACTTATTGGAAGAAATGGTTCCGGGAAATCCACCACATTTAAAGCTTTGCTCGGCTTGATTCATCCGGATGGCGGAGAGATAGAGGTCTTTGGGAAAAAGGCAGAAGAGCTTAAGCCGGAGGATAAGCAGAAACTGGCAGTTGTTTTTGCAGATTCAGGCTTCAGTATGTATCTGACAGCAGCGGGCGTGGCAAATATCATGAAAAGCATATATCCGGATTTTGACAGAGAGAAATTCCTGCAGCAGTGCAGAAGATTCAATCTGCCCACAGACAAGAAAATCAAAGAATTTTCCACTGGTATGAAAGCAAAGTTTAAAGTACTGGCAGCATTAAGCCATAAGGCAGAACTGCTGATTCTGGATGAGCCCACAGTTGGTCTGGATGTGATCGCCAGGGATGAGGTGCTGAACATGCTGAGAGAATATATGGAAGAAAATGAAAGCAGTTCTATTCTGATCAGTTCACATATTTCATCAGATCTGGAGAGTCTTTGTGACGATTTTTATATGATCCATGCCGGAAAAATTATCCTTCATGAGGATACAGATGTACTGCTGTCAGATTATGCAGTTCTTAAAGTTGCAGAAGAAGAGTACGAAAAACTGGATCAGCAATACCTTATTAAGATCCGGAAAGAAGCTTATGGATACAGGTGTCTGACAAACCAGAAACAATTTTATATGGAAAATTATCCGGATGTTGTAATTGAGAATGGAAAGATTGATGATCTGGTAGTGATGATGGAGGAACAGGTATGAAGGGATTATTTGTAAAGGATATAGAACTGATGAAACAGCAGAAACAGTTTTTTATCCTGGTTGTTGTAATGGGAGTCATCCTGAATCTGACAGGAAGCGGTAGTGTCAGTTTTGCTGCAGGATATTTTACGATTGTCACAGCAATTTTTGCCATTACAACTATAAGTTATGATGAGTTTGATAATGGTCTTGCATTTCTTATGACCTTGCCGGTTACCAGAAAACAGTATGTGGCGGAGAAATATCTGCTGGGAGCAGGGCTTACGGCTGCAGCGTGGGGAATTGAAGCAATAACGGGAGTGATCTGTAAAGGTGTGGCAGAGCTTCAGGGGTGCCTGAGTGAGAAAATTATTGGCACTCTGATATACATTCCACTGGCGCTTCTTATGTTGTCAGTATCGCTCCCGCTTGTAATACATTTTGGAGCAGAAAAAGGACGTTATATTGCAATGGTCATGTGGGCTATTATAATTGCCGTAGTTTATACTCTGATAAAAACAATGGGACTTTCAGCAGAAGCAGTCGGTGCATGGCTGAATGGACTGAACTGGGGAATGGTATTGGCCGGAGTTGTATTATTTACAGTAATTGTATATATGGGATCTTTTTGGATTGGTGTACGGCTTATGGAGAAGAAAGAATTCTGATGTGTATCGAATATGGTTGTAATTATAAAAGCAGTGTGCTAAAATTGTATCAGCGTAATTGAATAAGCTGTTAAGTGAACACTATCATATGCAGATTTTGTGTATGATAATGTGAGAGGGAATCAGGTGAAATGCCTGAACGGTTGCGGCCACTGTATACAGAAAAAAAGCGGGATTGTAATATGTCATTGCATAAATATGTGAGAAGGCGGAATCCGGCTGTCAGAGAGTATCTGGAAATATTTCTGATACAATATTCATGAACTGCTGAAGCATGGATGTTGTATCAGTTTTTATTTTATGGGAACTTTCTGTGATCTGTGAGTCAGGAAACCTGCCTGACAGCGTAAAGAAGGAGCTTCCGTAAAAAGTATCCGTTATTCTTATCACTTCTATTTTACTTTTTCTGAAGTCTCATCTTTTCGGTTACACGAACAGGTAAATAACATATACGAAAAGAGAGGAAGTCAAATGAAAAACAGGTATTTATCCACAAGAATCATGGCAATTATGATGGCAGCAGCTATGGCAGTTTCCGCAGCTCCGGCAGCTTTTGCAGCAGAGAGAGCAGACTCTGAGACAATCAAAGAGGACAATCAGCCGGCAGCAGATGCAGACTCTGATACACAGGAAGATGCAGACGCACAGGATTCAGCAGATGCAGATAAGACAGCAGACGCAGAAGGTACAAAGACAGAATATCCTCTGACCATCACAACCTATGATTATGATGGAAATGAAATCGAAACAACCTATGAAAAGGCACCGGAGAAAGTTCTTGCTGTATATCAGGGAAGCATTGAAACCATGCTTGCACTTGGCCTGGAAGACCGTCTGGTAGCTACTGCAGGTCTTGACAATGAAGTTCCGGATGAACTTAAAGATGCATTTTCAAAAACAAATTATCTTGATGAATTTACCCCATCCCTTGAGACTGTAACGATGTTGGAGCCAGACATGATCTTATCCTGGAGCTCCCTGTTTTCTGATAAAAATCTCGGAAATGTAACAGACTGGATCGACAAAGGCTGCAACACTTATTACAACACAAACACACGCCCTGACGGAGACAGAACTCTGGAAAATGAATTTACAGACATCTTAAATCTTGGAAAGATTTTTGATGTACAGGACAAAGCACAGGCAATCGTAGATGATGCAAAGGCAGTGATCGATAAAACTCTTACAGCAACAGCAGATGTAGAAGAGAAACCAAGCGTAATGGTTCTGGAACCTCTTGGAGAAGATATCACAAACTATGGTGCAAAGAGCCTTGGTGGAGATATGGTAACACAACTGGGTGCGACTCTGGCAAACCCGGATGCTTCTACAGCAGGAAAAGAAGATATCATTGCAGCAAACCCTGATGTGATTTTTGTTGTATACATGCCATATGCAGGTGATGATCCGGAAACTGTAAAAGAAAGCCAGCTTGCCGTTATCAAGGATGATGAAGCACTTCAGAGCCTTGACGCTGTAAAGAACGGTCGTGTTTATCCGATCATGCTCAGTGAAATGTACGCAAGTGCAACACGTACACAGGATGGTATTGAAACTTTCGCAAAAGGATTATATCCGGATGTGAATCTTGACTGATTGAGGAAATAACAGTGAAAGAACAGGTTTCACAGACAAAAAAAGGCAGTGTGCTCAGGACATCCATGTATGTGGCAGTTCTTATCGGGCTTGCGGCATTTTTGATTTTTTCCATTCTTGCAGCAATCACTTTTGGAAATGCAGATCTGTCACTGAAAGATGTTTACAGTGTCATTGCATATAAATTGTTTCATATCAAAAGCCTGTCCGCCTATGCAGAAGGCGCAGTTCACGATGTTGTGTGGCTGATCCGGCTGCCCAGAGTCCTGCTGGCTCTGGCAGTTGGAATGGCTCTTTCCGTCTGTGGCGTAGTTATGCAGGCGATTGTCCAGAACCCACTGGCAGATCCGTATGTACTTGGTATTTCATCCGGTGCATCCCTTGGTGCAACACTGGCGATCATGCTTGGAGTTGGTGGATTTCTCGGTGGAAACTCAGTTGGTGTTACTGCATTTATTGGTGCAATGGTCACTTCTTTTGCAGTAATTGCCATTGCAAACATGGGCGGAAAAGCTACTTCTGCCAAACTGATCCTTGCCGGAATGGCTGTCAGTGCGGTATGTTCTGCTTTTTCCAATTTTGTTATCTATATTACCAACGACAAAAATGCAGCAACAGAAGTAATGAAGTGGACGATGGGAAGCCTTGCAGGTGCAAGCTGGAGCAGAGCAGGTGTGATGCTTCCTGTTACATTGATCTGTGTGATTATTTTCTGGACGCAATATCGTAACTTGAATCTGATGCTGTTAGGAGATGATGTATCGATCACACTGGGAACTGATTTGCACAGGCTGAGAACCTTTTATCTGATCGTTGCTTCTGTAATGATTGGGTTTGCAGTATATTGTGCGGGTGTGATCGGCTTTGTAGGACTTGTGATCCCTCATGTGATCAGAATCCTGTTTGGAACAGACCACAGAAGATTACTGCCATTAAGTGCACTGCTTGGTGCATCATTCCTGATCTGGTGTGATGTGGCATGTCGTGTGATCCTGAAGAATTCTGAGATGCCGATCGGTGTGCTGGTATCCATTATCGGTGCTCCATGCTTTATTTATCTGCTTGTGCGGAAATCCTATGGATTTGGAGGTAGTAAGTAATGAAAATCACTACAGAAGATATTCAGGTTGGATTTCACGCCAGACAGATACTGAAGGGAATTTCCATAGAGTCAAAGGATAAGGAACTGGTAGGGATCATCGGACCAAACGGAAGCGGAAAATCTACATTATTAAAATGCATCTACCGTATCCTGAAGCCAGATGCAGGTGCCGTTTATCTGGACGGCGAAGAACTCCATTCCATGAGCGTAAAAAGCTCCGCCAGAAAAATGGCAGTTGTGGCACAGCACAATTACTACAACTTTGATTTTACCGTACGGGAAGTCGTGTTGATGGGACGTGCACCTCATAAGAAAGCATTGGAACGGGATAATGCAAAAGATTACCGGATTGTTGAAGAAGCACTGAAAACGGTACAGATGGATGCATTTGCGGATCGCACATTTTCTACGCTGTCAGGTGGAGAGCAGCAGAGGGTTATTCTGGCAAGAGCACTTGCACAGCAGACACCTGCACTGATCCTTGATGAGCCGACTAACCATCTGGATATCACACATCAGATCATGCTGATGGAACTGGTAAAGAAACTTAACGTAACTGTAATATCAGCTATCCATGACCTGAATATTGCGGCGGCATACTGCGATAAGATTTATGTATTGAAAGATGGTGTGCTGGAAGGATATGGAACTCCACAGGAAGTACTCACTCCGGAGCTGATCAAAAGGATTTACCAGGTAGATTCGGAAGTGGTAAATGACAGCCGCGGGAAAATGCATATTCTATTTTTATAATATGATATCAGGGTCAAAAGGTCAGAAAGTCGTTCGTGCTTGCACGATAAGACTTTTGAGCTTGGGACTCGCCAAACATGAGAAAGTAGCAATTTACGTAGTAAATCAGAGGATTTCGAATGTTTGAGTATTGACAGGCCAGAGTCAGGAAAATTTTTGACTCTGGCCTGCTATATATGGAGGAAAAAGATGAATAAGATAGGAATTTTGACGTGTATTCATTCTAATAATGTATGCGCCAGAGTTGGATGCCTGGCAGCATTTCAGAACAGAACCGATTTCTTTCAGGATTATCCGGAAGATACCTGTCTGGCAGCAATGATGACCTGTAACGGATGCAAAGGCGCCAACCCGACAGACCCCATAGAAGACAAAGGAATCCTGGAAAAGATAGACAGACTGGTCAGCGAAAAGATCAGTGCCATCCATGTTGGTGTCTGTCGTCTCCCGGATGGAAAGCATGAATGTCCAAGGATGACACAGATCTGCAATATGATAGAAAAACGTGGAATCAAAGTAGTCAGAGGGACACATAAAGAATAAAAAAGTTTCTATACAATTTATAAAATAAAAAAATATAAAATGCCTTGAATATGGAGCTTAAAATTAATTGTGATATGAAATAAATGAACGTATAATAGCAGAACCCTATTGGATTTCTCTATATCAGTATGTTAAAATAATTAACTGATAAAGCTGACAGATAGAACGTTAAAAAATATATACTGATTATTCATAAGAAAAAAGGAGTTCTAAATATACTATGGAGAAACTTGTTGTAGGTATCCTTGCCCACGTAGATGCAGGTAAGACTACGTTGTCGGAGGGGATTTTATATTTAACGGGAAAAATCCGTAAGCTGGGGCGTGTGGATCATAAGGATGCGTATCTGGACACTTATAACCTGGAGAGGGAGCGTGGAATCACGATTTTTTCCAAGCAGGCGGAGTTTGAACTGGGGAACAGGGGGATAACTCTGCTGGATACGCCGGGACATGTGGATTTCTCGGCGGAAATGGAGAGGACACTGCAGGTTCTGGATTATGCCATTCTTGTGATAAATGGAGCGGATGGTGTGCAGGGGCATACCATGACCTTATGGAGACTTCTGGCAAGATACCAGATCCCGACGTTCCTGTTTATCAATAAAATGGATCAGGACGGAACTGATAAAGAGAAACTTTTGGCAGAATTAAAGAAGCGATTAAGTGATAATTGTGTTGATTTCACCTGGGAAAACACAAGTGGAATGGAAAATAGTATTGACGAAACAGCGGAGAAAGCAGAAGCTGAAATATCAGCTCTGCATTCTCAGTTTCTGGAAGATGTTTCTGTCTGCGATGAGGAACTGCTTGAAAAATACCTGGAAACAGAGAAAATATCAACATCAGATATCCAAAAAGTAATCAAAGAGCGAAAACTTTTCCCATGTTTCTTTGGCTCTGCGCTGAAAATGACAGGTGTAGAAGAATTCCTCCATGGTTTGGAAAAATACTGCGAGACACCGACATATCCGTCTGAGTTCGGGGCAAAAGTATTCAAGATTGCCAGAGACGATCAGGGCAATCGTTTAAGCTATATGAAAATCACAGGTGGAACATTGAAGGTGAAGGAACTTCTTACAGATACAGAGAAAGCGGATCAGATCCGTATTTATTCCGGTGCGAAATTTGAGCTTGCAAAGGAAGCTCCTGCAGGAACTATCTGTGCAGTGACCGGCCTTTCCCAGACACATCCGGGACAGGGATTTGGGATTGAACGGGAATCTGAGATGCCGGTTCTGGAACCTGTATTAAATTACAGAATTCTGCTTCCTGAGGACTGTGATGTTCACCAGATGCTGAAGAAACTCAAAGAGCTGGAAGAGGAGGAACCGGAGCTTCACATTGTATGGAATGAGCAGCTTGGAGAAATCCATGCCATGCTGATGGGCGAGGTTCAGATTGAGATATTAAAGCATCTGATCTGGGAGCGTTTCCATGTAGCAGTAGAGTTTGGCACAGGAAATATCGTATATAAAGAAACAATCGCAGAGCCGGTAGAAGGTGTAGGCCATTTTGAACCGCTGCGTCATTATGCAGAAGTACACCTGCTTCTGGAACCGGGAGAGCCGGGAAGTGGACTGCAGTTTTTTACTGCATGCAGTGAGGACGTGCTGGATCGTAACTGGCAGCGACTGATCATGACTCATCTGGAAGAACGGGAGCATCCGGGAGTACTGACCGGTTCTCCCATCACAGATATGCAGATCACACTGATCACAGGACGTGCCCATCTGAAACACACAGAGGGCGGCGATTTCCGGCAGGCGACGTACAGGGCTGTGCGGCAGGGATTAAAGAAAGCAAAGAGTGTCCTGCTTGAGCCATATTATGAGTTCAGACTTGAGATTCCGGGAGATATGATCGGGCGTGCTATGACTGACATTCAGAAAATGAATGGAACCTTCCAGCAGCCGGAAGCGGATGAGGATGATATGATGGTATTGAAGGGGAGTGCGCCTGTATCAATGATGCGAGATTATCAGACACAGGTAACCTCCTATACGAAAGGGCGGGGGAGATTGTTCTGTTCGTTGAAAGGCTATGCCCCATGTCAGAATCAGGATGAGATTGTAGAGGAGACTGGATATGATTCTGAACGTGACCTGGACAATCCCACAGGTTCTGTATTCTGTGCTCATGGAGCTGGATTTGTGGTGCCATGGTATGAAGTAGAGGATTATATGCACCTGGAGGGAGTGGACGACTCTGAACTGAGCAGCCGTATATCCGATGGAGAAAAATACGGATCGGGAAATGGAGAAATAGGAGCTGATAGTGGATTTTCTTATGTTTCAGGGAGTGCAGGACAGGGGAAAAGCAGGAACAGTAACAATCAGACAGATTCAGGTTATCGTCCACCCAGGAATGCCGGTGTAGGAAGCTATGAGGATGAAGAAGAACTGAAAGCAATTTTTGAGCGCACATTCGGACCGGTCAAGCGTTACAAAGAACCACAGTTTAAGAGAACATTTTCTGCAAAATCTGACAGCGGCAGCTATTACCGCAACAGTTCTTCTGCTAAGAAGAAAGAAAAAGAATATCTCCTTGTAGATGGCTATAACATCATCTATGCCTGGGAAGATTTAAAAGAGCTGGCAGATGCAAACCTCCATGCAGCACAGACAAAACTGATGGATATTCTGAGCAACTATCAGGGCTTTAAGAAATGTACGTTAATTCTTGTATTTGATGCTTACAAGATAGAGGGCCATGCAGAGGAAGTGATCACCTATCATAACATTCATGTAGTTTACACCAAAGAAGCTGAGACAGCGGATCAGTACATTGAGAAAACGGTCCATAAGATTGGCCGGGAAAATCAGGTAACGGTAGCAACATCCGATGGACTGGAGCAGATCATCATCATGGGACAGGGTGCCCACCGTATGTCTGCCAGAGGTCTTCGGGACGAAATAAAAGCTACAGAAAATCAGATCCGCCAGCAATGGCATGAGAAACGTCAGAGCAGTAAAAATTATCTGATCGACAATATTTATGATGAAATGGCACAATATATGAAAGAGAAAAGACTTGGAAAACAGTAAAAGGGAGATGCAGTCATGAAAGAAAAGCTTACACAGAAGGATGTTGAGAAAATCCAGCAGGAGATTGACCACCGCAAGCTGGTTGTACGAAAAGAGGCAATCGAAGCTGTAAAAGAAGCAAGAGCCCAGGGGGATCTGAGTGAGAACTTTGAGTATTATGCGGCAAAGAAGCACAAAAACCAGAATGAAAGCCGCATCCGCTACCTTGAGAATATGCTGAAAACAGCAACCATTGTTTCTGATGATTCCAAAGACGATGAAGTTGGAATGGATGATATTGTAGAGGTATATTTCGAGGAAGACGATGAGATTGAGAAATACAAACTGGTTACTTCCATAAGAGGAAACTCCATGGAAAACCGCATCAGCATTGAATCTCCCATTGGTATGGCTCTGAAAGGTCACAAGGTTGGAGACAGAGTGGAAGTAAAGGTAAATGATAACTACAGTTACTTCCTGGAAATCCGTTCTATTGATAAGACTGGTTCCGAGGATGAAGAGATCCGCGGATTCTGATAATAATACTGTCGAAATACAGGATCCGGATTGATAAAAGAACTATTGTAAGAGATGAACACCGGTTAGTGTCATATCTCCTGCAATGGTTCTTTTTATTTTTATATCAAAAATACGGATGGATTTATGGGAACCTTACACAGAATGAATATGATGACTGGAAATTTTACATGGATTTAACATTCTCATGGGGATGATTTTACAAAGCATGGTTATGATGAGAAGCAAGTCAGGGATATGTATCGCAAAAAAAACATATATATGCCTGCACATGTCTGAGACTGCCATCAGATGGCAGAAAGTAAATAACCATATACTTATGAAAAGGGAAAAGGAGAATAATCATGGATTTATTCAGTATATTAACATTGATCGGAGGCCTTGCATTATTTTTGTATGGTATGAATGCAATGGGAGATGGCCTTGCGAAGGTTTCCGGCGGAAAGCTGGAGAAGATTCTTGAAAATCTTACTTCAAATCCGATAAAAGCAGTGCTTTTGGGAGCAGGAGTAACAGCAGTGATCCAGTCATCTTCAGCTACGACTGTTATGGTAGTAGGTTTTGTAAATTCAGGGATCATGAAATTATCACAGGCAGTAGGAGTGATCATGGGTGCCAATATCGGTACTACGATCACCTCCTGGATCTTAAGCCTGACAGGAATACAGAGTGATAATTTTATCATTCAGATGTTTAAACCAACATCATTTTCCCCTGTGCTTGCGATCATTGGTGTGATTTTTATTTTGTTTATCAATGATTCAAAGAAGAAAGATATCGGAAGTATTTTTATTGGTTTTGCAATCCTGATGTACGGTATGGATATGATGAGTTCTGCTGTAAAACCCCTTGCAGAAGTGCCGGAATTTACAAACCTGTTACTTAAATTTTCAAATCCGTTGTTAGGTGTTATAGCAGGTGCCCTTCTTACTGCAGTGATCCAGTCATCTTCTGCATCCGTAGGTATTCTGCAGGCCCTGTGTCTTACAGGTGCAGTACCGTTCAGTGCAGCAATCCCGATCATTATGGGACAGAACATCGGAACCTGTATTACTGCAATCCTTTCTGCAATCGGAGCCAAGAAGAATGCAAAACGTGCAGCAGCAGTACATCTGTATTTCAACCTGATCGGTACGGTTATCTTTATGACTGTATTCTATCTTATAAATGCAGTTGTTGGATTTTCTTTCTTCCATCAGGTAGCAACACCGGCAGGAATTGCTGTTATCCACAGTGTATTTAATGTTACTGCAACGATCATTCTCCTTCCTTTTGCAAAGGGACTGGAGAAACTTGCCTGTCTTACAATCCGGGACAAAAAAGAGGACGTTGTTGTTTCAGCAGAGGACAGAGAGTTTATGATCCTGGAGCCTCGTTTTCTGGAGAAACCGGCATTTGCAGTAGAGCAGAGCCGCAATGCAGCCAGAAAAATGGCAGAAGAATCCCACAATGCACTGTTTACAGCACTGAGTCTGGTGGATAAATACAGTGAAGAAGGCGTAGAACGTGTGGAAAACATGGAATCCAAGGTTGACCGCTATGAAGATGAACTGGGAACTTATCTGGTGAAGCTGAGCCACAAAGATATCTCAGAAGCAGACAGTCACAGTCTTTCCATTATGCTTCACTGTATCGGGGATTTTGAACGTATTTCCGACCATGCTGTAAATATTATGGAATCAGCACAGGAGCTTTATGAAAAAGGACTGAAATTTTCCGAAAATGCAAAGAAAGATCTGGAAGTGCTGGGACAGGCAGTAGAAGATATCGTAAATACGGCATATGAAGTTTTTGACAAACAGGATATGAAGCTTGCGGAGAAAATTGAACCACTGGAAGAAGTGATTGATGAACTTTCCAAAGAAGTAAAACGTCGTCATGTACAGAGACTGAGAAACGGTGAATGTACAATAGAGATGGGATTTATCCTTTCGGACATTACAACCTGTCTGGAACGTGTGGCAGACCATTGTTCCAATATTGGAGTCTGTGTGACGCAGGTGAATGAAGATCTGTATGATACTCACAGTCATCTGAATATCGTCAAGAGCCATCCGGACGAAACATTTTATCATGAACTGGAAGACGCACGAATCAAATATCAGCTTTCATAAAAATAAACAGGTAGATGACAAAATTCCATTGCCGCAGGCAATTTGGAATGAATTTTGGCAACGTTACTGAGAACGAAGTGAACAGTAACGGATGATGTTATTTGCATGATCAGGAAATCCGGGCATTCTGAAGTATCTGAGAGAGATATTTCAGAGAAAATGGCCGGATTTTTGCTTTAAAGAAATGAAGCAGATGCCGGATATTTACTTGTACAGGGATAAAAAAATAAGTATACTGAAAAAAGAAATACACTTGTGACGACAAAGCAGGTGATAAATAAAGGGGAGGAAAAGCAGAATGATCTATTGTGTAGAAGATGAGCGGAATATCAGGGAGCTTCTTATTTATACACTGGAAACAACAGGATTTAAAGCCAGGGGGTTTGGCAATGGCAATGAACTGATGAAAGCGCTGAAAGAAGAGATACCGGAGCTGATCCTGCTGGATATCATGCTTCCGGGAGATGATGGCTATACCATTCTGGAACAGCTGAAAAGTATGCCATCTGTAAAGGATGTGCCGGTAATTATGGTTACTGCAAAAGAAGCGGAATTTGACAAAGTAAAAGGTCTGGAAGGCGGAGCGGATGATTACATTACCAAGCCTTTCGGTATGATGGAATTTGTTGCCAGAGTAAAAGCAGTTCTCAGACGAAGTGCCCGTCAGAATGAAGACAAGGAACTGCATTACGACGAGCTTTATCTGAATGTAGGACGTCATGAGGTGCATTACCGGGAAGAAAAGGTCGATCTTACCCGAAAAGAATTTGAACTTCTTCAGTATCTGCTGGAGAATAAAGGACTTGTTATGACAAGAAATCAGATTCTCTGCCATGTATGGGGATATGACTTTGACGGTGAAACCAGAACTGTGGATGTCCATGTGAGAACCCTGCGTCAGAAACTTGGCGAGGCAGGAAATCTGATCGAAACAGTCCGGGGTGTAGGATACAGGATCGGTGCATAACAGATAAAACAGGCGAAAAACAGGAGCGGAAAAATGAAGCATAAAATATTCAGTCACACCAGTTTACTTATTATTTTATCCGTAATACTTACATTTCTGGCAGCAGGAACAGTTATGTATAACCGATATGATATATATATGAAGCAGGGCGTAAGGGATGAAGCCGCATATATTAAAACAGGTCTGGAAGAAGACGGAGACGTTTTTCTCTCAGACAGGGTCGGAGACGCCACCAGCAGCAGGATCACTCTTCTGGGAAAAGATGGTCAGGTGTTGTTTGACAGTATTGAGAATCCGGAAGAAATGGAAAATCACAGTAACAGACCGGAATTTATTGAAGCTGAGAAGCAGGGATCCGGTGAGATGGTCCGCTATTCAGACACGTTATCAAAACAGACGTTTTACTATGCTGTAAAATTAAAGGATGATCAGGTTCTGCGAGTAGCCAGGACTACAGACAGTCTTCTGGTAACAATGTTAACCAGCTTTCTTCTGCTTGGCGGACTGGTATGCGTGATCCTTGTAATTGAACTTTTTCTTGTGCAGAAACAGACCAGAAAGCTGATAGAGCCTATCAACCGGATTGATCTGGAACATCCTCTGGAGCATGTATGCTACGAAGAATTAAGGCCATTGCTTTTTCGTCTGGATCAGCAGAACAGACAGATTCAGAAACAGCTGGAAGATCTTAAGAATGCAGAGAGTGCAAGAAAAGAGTTTACGGCAAATGTTTCCCATGAATTGAAAACTCCTCTTATGTCAATCTCCGGATATGCGGAGCTTATGATGAATGGAATGGTACCGCCGGACAAGATGCAGGATTTTTCCGGCAGGATTTTTCATGAGTCCGAGCGTTTATCAAATCTGGTTGCAGATATCATTCAGCTTTCCAGACTGGATGAGAAGAACGGAGAAACTATGTTTGAACAGGTTGACATCGGAGAGCTTGGGGAAGATGTGATCAACAATCTGCAGAACAGGGCAGCAAAGAAAAAGATTAATCTGGAATATACAGGCGGACCTGCACAGATGCAGGGAGTACGCCATGTATTATATGAAATGTTCTACAATATTACAGATAATGCTATCCGCTATACCCCGGATGGTGGAGATGTAAAGGTTTTTGTGGGAAAACTCAATGGGAAACCGTACTTTCGTGTGGAAGATAACGGAATAGGAATTCCGGAGAGCGAACAGCAGAGAATCTTCGAGCGTTTTTACAGAGTGGACAAGAGCCATTCACGTGAAACCGGAGGTACAGGCCTGGGGCTTTCTATTGTAAAACATGGCGCAGTTTTGCATCATGCAAAGATTCTTCTGGACAGTGAGCCGGGTAAGGGAACGAAGATGGAAATCCTGTTTGATCAGACTAAGTAAAGCTCCTGTGAAGCAGTTATTCGGTGTAGTGAAGCGGATGATTTTGTCTGGTGTTGAAAAGAGAGTGGACAGTATCCGACATGGTTGTTAGAAATGTATAAATTTTGGGGATTGACAGACAAGTGATTATTGGAGAAAATAAAATCAGACAGTTATCCATGTAAAAGCAGGTACAATGGAGGGTATTTTCAGTATGGAAAAATGGAGAAGCATTGCAGCGGGTATGAGCTGTTTGTCAATGCTGTTTGCAACAGGAGCGGTTACTGTATCAGCATCAGATGAAATCACAGAAATTCCGGAACAGAGTATTGTATACTGGTCCATGTGGGAAGAAGATGAACCACAGGCAGATGTGATCAGAGAAGCAGCAGAAGCTTATGAAGAAGCAACAGGTATTTCTGTAGAGATTCAGTGGAAGGGCAGAGGAATCCGGTCTCTGATAGAACCTGCCCTGGATGCCGGAGAACAGATTGACCTTTTTGATGATGATTATCAGAGGATGGCTCAGGAACACAGGGATTATCTGGCAGAATTAAAAGGAATGGCAGATACTGTGGATTATGAGAAGCATATTATGCCGGTACTGTTGGAGCAGGTGAAGAACTGGGGAAATGGAGAACTGCTTGCAATGCCGTATCAGCCTTATATCACAGGCGTCTGGTATAATAAGGATTTATGGGAAGAGGCTGGACTTACAGAACAGGATATCCCGGATACCTGGGAGAAACTGATCAGAGTATGCCGTAAGATTAAAAACAGTGACAGTGGCCTTAGTGCCATGACCTGCGATGAAGAGTATGTGAATCTTCTGTATGGATATCAGCTTGCCAGATATCTTGGACAGGAGAAAGTGCAGCAGCTGATCCGTAACTGTACCTGGTCACAGATTCCGCAGGCAAAAGAGGCGGCAGATGATATCAGAATTTTGTTTTTTGCGGGATATATGAGTCAGAGTGCACCGGCACAGCATCCGGAAGGTCAGGATGAAGTGGGAGATGGCGAGGCAGTCATGGTGCTGCAGGGCTCCTGGGTTCCGAATGAAGTGACAGAAGCTACAGAATCTGATGATTCCTGGGGATTTTTTCCATGGCCTGCAGTAAAGGCCGGAACAGACGGCACAGAAGGTGTTATGGTGGGAGCACAGGGATTTGGAGTCACAAAGGATTCGCAGATGAAGCAGGAAGCTTTTGACTTTGCATATTCCATCTGTACCGGGGAAACAGATATGAAAATGACAGATGCGGTTAATTCCATCCCGGCAGATACGGACAATACACAATGGCCGGAAGTGCTGGCAGATGCAGTACCGTATATGAAAGAGATGTCAAAGCCGTACATGTGGGCTGCAGGTCTGGAGGCAGATCCGGATTATAAAGAACAGATACAAAGCGAACTTCTGAAGCTTACAAGATTAGAAGAAACATCGGATGAATTTATAGAGAATCTCAGCAATATGAAATAAGAAAAAGGCTGTTCAACATTATGAAAATATTGGTCTGGTATTACTGGCGCTCTCGTTCTGAGAGCGCCTTTATTGATGTGACATATTCTGTGGGTGTCATTCCGGAAATTTTTTTAAACTGTCTGGAAAAGTAATGGATGGAAGAGTATCCCAGAAATTCTGAAATCTGCGTAAAGTTCATCTGGTTCTCGCGGATCAGTTGTCTGGCATAGGCGATCTTTAACCGGGAAAAGAAATCCATGGCGCCGCACTGATGTTGTTCCTGAAATATTTTCTGAAGCTGGGAGCGTCCGATCATATTGTCATGACACAGATCGCAGAGTGTAATATTTTCCCGGATATGGTCCTCCATATAAGCAATGACACGTTTATAGACAGCGGAATTATTTTTCAGATTTACAAATTGGCTGACAGGTACAGTCATGGGAGGAGAAGAATTTCTCCGGATCATGTAGATCAGCATCTGCTCAAGGTAAATGCGGATAAGCTGCTGAGAACCAAACAAAAAATCTTCTTTCTTTTCCATCTTTTCTGTATAAGGATCATCCAGAGGGGTTTTGATACAGCGGCGTGCCTCGGCAATCAGCATTCCCATGAGATTTCTCTCAGAATCAGAAAGTTTCAGCAATTTTTTCTCAAAGAATTTCATACATGGAGAATCGCATTCAAAAGAAACTACCACAATATTAGGAGCGGTATTTCCTATGGCAATAAGGTTATGAAATTCATTTGGTCTGTGAAAGATGAGCTGTCCGCTTGTCAGATGGTAGATACCGTTATCTGTCTCTATTTCTGCCTTTCCCTTATCTACACATTGAAATTCCCAGAAATTATGGCGTTCTCCTGCAAAGTGAAAATCACTTTTGTATTCAAAATAGTGGATTGTATAAATCCGGTCAATATGAATATCTTCTTCCAGATACATACTCTCAAAAGCCATTACTGCCACCTCCCTCAGCCTGTCCGAAAACTGCAATATGGTTGTTGTGTACAAGTATACAACAAAAACAGATGAAAAACCAGTTAAAAATGAATTTTCGTACAAAAGAAATGGACGTTTGTGCAAATACTATTTGTGCAAAAATGATAAAATAAGAACTACCAAAAGAAATAATTGTTGAAATTCAACAAAAGAGCGAAAAGAGAGAAAAAAGAAGACAAAATGTCAAAACCGACAAAGGAGGAAAAAAGGTTATGGGTATGAAGAAAAAAATGCTTAGTGCAACATTATGTGCGGTTATGGTTGGTTCACTTGCAGCACCGGCTTTCACTGTTCAGGCAGCAGATGATACATTAGTTTACTGGTCAATGTGGGAAGCTACAGAGCCACAGGGACAGGTGATTCAGGAAGCAGTTGACGCTTATACAGAACAGACAGGAGTTAAGGTAGACCTTCAGTTTAAGGGACGTACCGGAAACCGTGAAGCACTTCAGCCTGCACTGGACGGCGGCACACAGATTGATATTTTTGACGAAGATATCGACCGTGTAAACGGAATGTACGGTAAATATCTTCTGGATCTGGAAGACCTTGCGAAAGAGAATGACTATGAAGCAACTGCAAATGCAGGTCTGATGGCAGCATGCCGTGATGCCGGCGGCGGTACATTAAAAACAATTCCATATCAGCCAAACGTATTTGCTTTCTTCTATAACAAAGATCTGTTTGAGCAGGCAGGAATCACAGAAGAACCGAAGACATGGGATGAATTCAAAGATGTATGCCAGAAATTAAAAGATGCAGGAATCACACCAATGACTATGGATGATGCCTATGCAACATGTGTGATCGGATATCATCTTGCAAGACTGGTTGGCGAAGATAAAGTAAAAGAGATCGTAACTGAAGGTGAATGGGATGATCCTGCAGTTCTTCAGATGGCACAGGATATCGAAGAACTTGCATCTAACGGATATTATTCAGAGATGGTTGGTTCCAACGTATGGCCTGCAGGTCAGAACACAGAGCTTGCACTTGGAACAGCTGCAATGTATCTGAATGGCTCCTGGTTACCAAACGAAGTAAAAGAGATGGCAGGCCCTGATTTCCACTGGGGATGCTTCGCATATCCGGCACTTACAGACGGAGCAAATGGAATTGAAACAAACAACTTCGGCGCACAGGTATTTGGTATTAACAAAGATACAAAACTTGCAAAAGAAGCATTTGATCTGATCACATTCCTTACAAAAGGGGAATACGACCAGAAACTTGCAGATGAAACTGTAGGTATCCCGGCTGATACAACAAACACAGAATGGCCGGCAATGGTTGAGTGTGCAAAACCTGTTATTGAGCAGAGCACAAACCGTTTCACATGGGCATGCGGTGTAGAATCTAACGTAGATATGACTCCGGTTATCAAAGAAAACTTCATCAAATTAATGGCAGGTTCCATTACAGCAGATGAATTTGTTTCCACTATGCAGGACGCAGCGAAATAAATAAAGAATTTATAGAGATGGTGGCATCGTATCTACGCTGCCGCCATCTGTCTTTTTGGAGGTTTGCGGGAGCGAAGCGTAGCAATCCGTAGATGTGGTATTACTTACAGAGGAGGTATTTATTTGAAGAAGAATAAAACGATGATCGTTGTATTTCTGACTCCGGCAGTTCTGCTGTTTCTGGGAATCTTTCTTTATCCGATCATCAGAACAGTGATCATGAGCTTTTTCAAGATCGACGGAGTTACAGATTCCATGGATTTATGGAAATTTGTAGGATTTGGCAACTATACAAAGCTGATGAGTACCAGCTTATTTAAGACTTCATTTTTTAACCTGTTTCGTATCTGGCTGATCGGCGGTCTGGTGGTAATGAGCCTGTCTCTTTTATTTGCAGTTATTCTTACCAGTGGAATCAGAGGAAAGAAATTTTTCCGCGCGATCATTTATATGCCAAATATTGTCAGTGCAGTAGCGCTTGCTACTATGTGGCTGCAGTATGTATACAGTCCAAGATATGGCTTGCTGAAAGATCTTTTTACAGCACTGCATCTGGACAATCTGGCAAAGATCCAGTTCCTGGATAATGACCACAAATTCTGGGCACTGTTGTTTGCATATTGTTTCGGCATGGTTGGATACCATATGCTGATCTGGCTCAGCGGTATTGAGCGTATCAGCCCTGAATATTATGAGGCGGCAACCATTGACGGAGCGACCAAACCGGCACAGTTCCGTTACATGACACTTCCATTGTTAAAGGGAGTATTTAAGACAAACATTACCATGTGGTCTGTAAGCAGTGTAGGCTTTTTTGTATGGTCACAGCTTTTCTCCACAGTAACTGCAGACACACAGACAATTACCCCTTATGTTTATATGTATATGCAGATTTTTGGCGGCGGCAATACAGTTACAGAACGAAATGCAGGTCTGGGAGCTGCCATCGGTGTACTGCTCAGTGTCTGCGTAGTCATTGTATTTACAATCTGTAACAGAGTGATCAAAGATGATGATCTGGAATTCTAAGGAGGGATGAGAAATGGCAAAAGAAAAAGAGGCACGTAGACCCTTTAATCTGAAAAAAGAAGTCAAACTCCTGCCGGGATACATCATCCTGCTGCTCTGGGTAATCTTTACCATTGCGCTTCTGGGATGGGTATTCGGGGCAAGTTTTTCAACAACAGCAGAAATCTTCCAGGGAAAAGCCCTGAAGTTTGAGTCCGGATTACATTTTGAAAATTATGCAAAAGCATGGAACGGGGCCGGAGTTGCAGGCTTCTTCGGAAACTCTCTGATCTATTCAGTAATTTCCTGCACAATACTGATTCTGGTGTGTGCACCTGCAGCTTATGTATTGTCCAGATTTGATTTTATTGCAAACAAATTTATCCAGACCAGCTTCGTATCTGCCATGGGTGTTCCGGCAATCATGGTTGTTCTTCCCCTTTTCAGCATTATTTCCGGTATGGGAATCCTGAATAATGTGGCTGCAGGAAGAACTGTACTGATCATATTGTATGTAGGAATTAATGTACCTTATACGACCATTTTCCTGCTTACATTTTTCAGCAATATTTCCAGGACCTATGAGGAAGCGGCAGCAATCGACGGATGCCCTCCCATGCGTACTTTCTGGAAAATCATGTTTCCCATGGCACAGTCAGGAATCGTAACAGTAACAATCTTTAACTTTATTAATATCTGGAACGAGTATTTCCTGTCACTGATCTTTGCAAGCTCGGATAAGCTGAAACCTGTTGCACCCGGACTTTATGGAATGATCAACTCCATGAAATATACAGGTGACTGGGCCGGAATGTTTGCAGCAGTGATCATTGTATTCCTGCCGACATTTATTCTGTATATTTTCCTGTCTGAGAAGATCATCGGTGGTGTTACCGGTGGCATTAAGGGATAATATTAGAGGACATCAGGACAATACCAATTGTTTGCGATTGTGAAAGGTATTATGTAACACGTTTTGACCTCGAAATCATAGTATGATAAGATGAATGTAAAAAGTTACCAGGTAATCTGAGAGTAACGAAAAACATTTAAAGAAAAGAGGAAAAAAATTATGAAGAAACCAGTATTAGTAGTTATGGCAGCAGGTATGGGAAGCCGTTACGGCGGTCTGAAACAGATCGATCCGGTGGACAAAGAGGGACACATCATCATGGATTTCTCCATTTATGATGCAGTACAGGCCGGATTCCAGAAAGTAGTATTTATTATCAAAAAAGAAAATGAAGCAGACTTCAGAAGCGCCATCGGTGAACGTCTCAGCAATCAGCTGGAAGTATCATATGTTTTCCAGGATCTTCACAATATTCCGGAAGGTTATGAAGTACCGGAAGGACGTGTGAAACCCTGGGGAACCGGACATGCCGTATTAAGCTGCATCAATGAAATCGACGGACCATTCGTTGTGATCAATGCAGATGACTATTATGGAAGCCATGCATTTAAGATGGCATATGATTTCCTGACAGAGAATGAAGATACCGCGGATACTTACAGATATATGATGGTCGGCTATAAACTGGAAAATACTTTGACAGAGAATGGCCATGTGGCAAGAGGTGTGTGCGTCACAGACGAAGAAGGACATCTTCTTAAGATCAACGAGCGTACCCATATCGAAAAGCATGACGGCGGCACAGCTTATACAGAAGACGATGGAAAAACATGGACTATGCTTCCGGAAGGCAGTACAGTATCCATGAATATGTGGGGATTTTCAGCAAGTATCCTGAAAGAGCTGAAAGACAGATTCCCTAAATTCCTGGATGAGAATCTGAAAGTAAACCCGCTGAAATGTGAATATTTCCTGCCATTTGTAGTAGATGAACTTCTCGGTGAGAAGAGAGCAACTGTAAAGGTTCTGAAATCTATGGATAAATGGTATGGCGTAACCTACAAAGAAGATAAACCTGTGGTAGTAGCTGCCATTCAGAATTTAAAAGATGGAGGGCTGTATCCACAGAGATTATGGGAGGAATAATTGAGTGGAAATTAACCGGGAGATAAAGAATATCACCAGTGCATTTGTTCTGGAAGATAATCTGACAGAGTGTGTTCCTTATGGAAGCGGACATATCAATGATACTTACCGACTGACTTACGGTACAGGCAAACATTATATTCTTCAGAAAATGAACAGGAGTATTTTTACCAAACCTGTGGAACTGATGGAGAATGTCAGCGGTGTTACTGCCTGGCTGAAGAAAAAGATCCAGGAAAACGGTGGAGATGTGGAGAGAGAGACTCTGAATCTTGTGATGACAAAGGATGGACTTCCTTATTATGTAGATGAGGACGGAGAATACTGGAGAGTATATTTATTCATTGAAAATGCCACATGCTATGACATGGTAAAAGATGAGGAAGATTTTTACCAGAGTGCAGTTGCTTTCGGGCATTTCCAGAGGCTGCTTGCAGACTATCCGGCAGAAACGCTTCATGAGACCATCGTAAATTTTCATAATACGGTGGACAGGCTGGATAAGTTTAAAACTGCTGTGGAAAAAGATATATGTCACAGAGCAGCAGATGTGGAAAAAGAGATTCAGTTTGTGCTGGACCGCACAGAACTGGCACATGTCCTGTGCGATATGCAGGATCAGGGAAAGCTGCCGTTGCGTGTTACACATAATGATACCAAGCTGAATAACATTATGATTGATAATGCAACGGGAAAAGCCATCTGTGTGATTGACCTTGATACTGTAATGCCGGGGCTTTCCGTAAATGATTTTGGTGATTCTATCCGCTTTGGCGCAAGTACCGGAGCAGAGGATGAGAAAGACCTGACGAAGGTGTCCTGCGATCTTCACTTGTATGAAGTTTATGTCAAAGGTTTCATTGAAGGCTGTGGCGGTGCACTGACTGAGACAGAACTGGATATGCTTCCCATGGGAGCAATCCTTATGACCTTTGAATGTGGAATGCGTTTCCTCACAGACTATCTGGAAGGAGATCATTATTTCAAGATTCACAGAGAGGGACATAATCTGGATCGCTGCAGAACACAGTTTAAACTGGTGAAAGATATGGAAGAAAAACTTTCCCGGATGAAAGAGATTGTAAATAAGTATAAACAGGTATAAAAAACGTACATGTCCATAAAGACTTGTGTTTATGAACTGATTCGGATAGAATTATCCTGCGGAGATATGAGAGAAATCATATTTTCGCAGGATTTTCTACAATACATGATTTTTCAGACACGCTCTAGGCAACGGTATTTTACAGTTCTGAATATAGGGTACTGTAAAATACAGAAGTAAATTTTGCAGATGTGAAACAGGATATCCGCAGAATTTTATAGATTACACTCAGAATTATCAAGGATATTTCTGATGCTGTGAACTAATATAGGTATTGTTGAAAGAGAAAAAAACAGAAATTGCAAAAAACAGGTATTGTAGCAGGAAGACAGGTTAGGAGGAATTATTATGGCAATTTTAGTTACAGGTGGAGCAGGCTATATTGGAAGCCATACAGTTGTAGAATTGCAGAACGCAGGATATGATGTTGTAGTTCTGGATAACTTAAGCAATGCAAGTGAAAAATCTCTGGAAAGAGTTTCCAAGATCACAGGCAAACCAGTGAAATTCTACAAAGCAGACATCCTGGACCGCGATGCTTTAAATGAAGTTTTTGATAAAGAAGATATTGATTCCTGTATTCATTTCGCAGGTCTGAAAGCAGTAGGAGAATCCGTTGCCAAACCTTGGGAATATTACGAAAATAACATTGCAGGAACCTTAACACTGGTAGATGTAATGAGAAAACATAATGTAAAGAACATTATCTTCTCTTCATCTGCAACTGTATACGGAGATCCGGCCATTATCCCGATCACAGAAGAGTGCCCGAAAGGACAGTGCACAAATCCATATGGATGGACAAAATCCATGCTGGAGCAGATTCTGACAGACATTCAGAAAGCAGATCCGGAATGGAATGTGGTTCTTCTTCGTTACTTCAACCCGATTGGTGCTCATAAGAGCGGAACCATCGGAGAGAATCCAAACGGAATCCCGAACAACCTGATGCCATACATCACACAGGTTGCAGTTGGAAAACTGAAAGAACTTGGCGTATTCGGAAACGACTACGATACACCAGACGGAACAGGTGTAAGAGATTACATCCACGTAGTTGACCTTGCAAAAGGACATGTAAAAGCCCTCAAGAAAATCGAAGACAACTCCGGTTTAAGCATCTACAACCTTGGTACAGGAAAAGGCTACAGTGTTCTTGACATTGTAAAGAACTTCGAAGCAGCTACAGGCGTTAAGATTCCATACGTGATCAAACCGCGCCGTGCAGGTGACATCGCAACATGCTACTCCGACGCTTCCAAAGCAGAAAGAGAACTCGGATGGAAAGCAGAAAACGACATCAAAGAAATGTGCGCCGACTCCTGGAGATGGCAGTCCAATAACCCGAATGGTTATGATGACTAATTAATACAGAATACAAATATCCCCCACACATGGGAAGAAAAGCTCATGTGTGGGGGATATTTTGAATATAAATATGAAAATTACAAATTAAGTTCTTTCATTAGTTCTTCCTGAGAAATAAATTCATGACAGTCAGGATTGTTTTCAATTTCTTTTAACATCATTAAATCTACTTCATCAGGTTCTACTTCCTCAATATTTGCAAATAAATCAGGAGCTGTAAAATGTTTTTGGATGATATGCCAGAAGATATCAGCGTCCCTATCGCTCATAATGGATACAGCACCTATAATACGTTCTTTAACAGCTGTCATAAAGTCACACCCCTTTATATACTTGTCCACGATTATCAATAATTTGGATAAAGATAATGTTTTCTACATTATCAAAAATTACGCGATAATCACCTATGCGTAATCGACGACCATTCCTGTTCTGTAATTTCTTTACATCGCCCTTAGGTAAATTAGAAAGTGCGTTGATAATACGTTTTTGAGTTACAACATCTTGTTTCTTTAAAAATTTAAGGGCTTGTTTTGAATATTTGATTTCCAGTTTTCTCACTCCTTTACGAAATTATTATAAAAATTGCTATTTTTTATCTTTCGTAAAGCAGAAATTATTCTGGTATTTTTAATATAGCATATAAAAATGATGGAATCAACTTTATCTAACATGATTGCTACTGTATTTTTTATTGCTATAATATAGGTAGAAAACTATGTCATTAATACAGAAAGGACAGGATACAAATGAAAGTAGCAGCAATCCAGATGCCCACAGTAAAAGATAAATTGCAGAATATCCGCACTGCAGGCACTTATATAGAAAAAATAAAAGCAGAAAATCCGGACTTCGTGATTCTCCCGGAAATGTTCTGCTGTCCATATCAGACTGAAAACTTCCCAATTTATGCAGAAAAAGAAGGCGGCCCATCCTGGCAGGCAATGTCTGATTATGCCAGAAAATACCATATTTATCTGATCGCAGGCTCCATGCCGGAAACAGATGAGTCAGGAAATGTTTATAATACTTCTTATATTTTTGACAGAGCCGGAAAACAGATCGGCAAACACAGAAAAGCCCACCTTTTCGATATCAATGTAAAAAATGGACAGTACTTTAAAGAATCCGATACTTTAACTCCGGGAGACCACGCCACAGTATTTGATACTGAATTCGGAAAAATGGGTGTCATGATCTGTTACGACATCCGCTTCCCTGAATTTGCCCGCACAATGGTGCTGGACGGTGTGAAGATGATTTTCGTCCCGGCAGCATTTAATGTGACTACAGGTCCTGCACACTGGGAACTCAGTTTCCGTGCAAGAGCCCTTGATAACCAGATTTACATGCTTGGATGCGCTCCTGCACGAGACACACAGGCAGGCTACATTTCCTGGGGACATTCCATTGTGACCGATCCCTGGGGACAGGTTATGAAACAACTGGATGAGAAAGAAGGCATCTTAATAGAAGAAATAAATCTGGACCGCGAAGACCAGATTCGAGAGCAGCTTCCATTATTAAAGCATCGCAAATGTGAGATGTATCATTTATAAGAAAAATAAGAGGACACATTTTCTTCGTAAACTTACCATAAATCAGACACATTTATCAGATATAGTAATACCATCAACAAAAACAAAAGAAACAGAGAAACTAAAAAAATAAGAATTAGAAAAGTATAAAGAGAGGCTCCGGAGAAACCAGATGGGGATAACGGAGAAGCCCCAGAGAAACCGGACGGTGATAATGTATCCGACAGTGAAAATACAGAAGAACAGAGCGAAGACTCGGATGCAGATAATGCTGAGAAAACAGACAGTGAAGCACCAGAAAAACCTGATGGACAGGCTCCAGACGATGCAGGTCAGACTCAAGAAATTACATTAGATGACATTAAAGAAGGTGATGTAGTAGCCATCACATTAGACGATGACGGAAACGCAGCAACCATCACAGTTCAGTCCATGGAAATGGGCGGCGGTCAGGGAGGTCCTGGCAGTCAGGCTTCCGGTGTGGACAGCTATGATACAGCTAACGAATACAGCTCAGACGAAACAGTTTCCGATACATCTCTGGAATCCACAGGAACAGACGAAAACGCGGCACTTGTTTCCAATGGCGCAGAAGTTACATTTAACCGAATCAAGTAAGTCCCCTGCTTCAATTGCGAAGAGCAATAAGCAGTGGGTGGGACTTGCTTGTATCAGGAGGGGTACAAGCCCCTTCTGATAAACTGCGGAGCAGTTATTCGGTTATGAGCAAGTAGCGAAAGCGGATTGCGAATATCCGATTGACTAACGACGCAATCTCCAGAACATCTTCCGACAGCCAGGGCGGTGACAAATCCAGTTTCTATGGCGTAGGTGCCGCAGTCCTTGCCACAGACGGAACAGCATATGTCAAAGACAGCACAGTAACAACAGACAGCAAAGGCGGCGCAGGACTTTTTGCATACGGCGATGGAACTGTATACGCAGCAGATACAGATATCACCACACAGCAGGATACCTCAGGTGGAATCCACGCAGCAGGTGGCGGAACACTTTACGCATGGGATCTGAGTGTAGAGACAAACGGTGAATCTTCAGCAGCTATCCGCAGTGACAGAGGCGGTGGAACAATGGTAGTAGACGGCGGTACTTATACATCTAACGGCGTAGGCTCTCCGGCAGTTTACTGTACCGCAGATATCGCAGTCAACAATGCAGAACTGACAGCAAACGGTTCAGAAGCAGTATGCATCGAGGGATTAAACTCCCTGAGACTCTACAACAGCAACCTGATTGGAAATATGAGCGATGATGACCAGAACGACACAACATGGACAGTCATCCTTTATCAGAGCATGTCCGGTGACTCCGAAGTAGGTAACAGCACATTCCAGATGGATGGCGGTACGATCACATCTAAGAACGGCGGCTTATTCTACACAACCAACACGGAATGCACCATTGCATTAAAAGACGTAGATATCACATACAATGATGACAGTGAATTCTTCCTGCAGTGCACAGGAAACAACAACCAGCGTGGATGGGGTCAGAGTGGTGCCAATGGATCCGACTGCAACTTTACCGCAGACAGCCAGGATATGAAGGGCAATGTAATCTGGGATTCCATCAGCGACCTTGACTTCTACATGACCAACGGCAGCACACTGGAAGGTGCATTCGTCAATGACGAAACTTATGCAGGAAACGGCGGAGACGGTTACTGCAACGTAGTGATCGACAAAGGCTCTACTTGGACAGTAACAGGCGATAGCACCATCACATCCCTGTCAAACGAAGGAACCATCACAGATGCAGATGGCAAAACAGTTTCCATCGTAGGTACAGACGGAACTACTTATGTAGAGGGCGACAGTGATTATACGATCACAGTAGGCTCCTATCAGGACAAGGCAGATACCTCAAGTGCCACAGCAATCGATGCCTGGTCCAACTATGAAGTAGAAAGACCGAAATCACTGTAAAACAAGAAAATATATATTAGAAGCCTATAAGAATAGTAGGTGAGTTTCGGATAAATATATAAAATCTAAGTAAAGTAGAAAAATGTTTCATCTAAAATGCCTTAACCGGATCAAGTAAACCTCCTGCTTCAATTGTGGAATGCAATAAGCAGTGGGGAGGGACTAAGGCATAAAAGGCAGCTAAGACAATAACAATAAAACAAAAATGTAAAAAAATCACGGCGAACAACCGTGATTTTTTTATATGCATTTAACAATTATTTGACGTAAACAAGATTGTTGGCGACACCAAAAAGTTTTTATAATAATGCCAGTGGTCAAAAACAGCCAGCAGCACAGACAGAAATAAATACACAAAGCTGACTGTCAGTACAGAGAATTAAAAGAGAAAAAGAGGAGACCAATTTAACATGCATCACAATCTTGCATCAATGATAAAAGAAAAAAAGCTGTTTCTTCTGGACATTGACGGAACTGTTGCTTTGGGAAGCGAGCTGCTTCCAGGTGCGGCAGACTTTCTTCAAACAGTAAAAGAAAACGGCGGAATTTTCCGCTTCCTGACAAATAATTCATCTAAAGCCGCCAGTGATTATGTAGAACAGTTTCATGACTGGGGAATTGAAACGACAGAAGACGAATTTATCACTGCCGGAACTTACGCCAGAGATTTCATGAAGAAATATTACGGAAATGAAAAAATCCTGGTAGCAGCTACCGAAACCTACTGCAGTGAACTGCGAAAAGCAGGCCTGAACATTACAGATCAGGCAGGGGATGATGTAGACTGCGTACTCTGTGCTTATGATACAGAACTTACTTACGAGAAACTGATTCAGGTCTGTAAACAGCTCACGGAGACAAATGTTCCCTGGTTTGCAACAAATCCGGATCTGCGGTGTCCGATTGATTTTGGAATGGTGCCGGACTGCGGATCTATCTGCCGGATGATCACGGCATCCGTTGGCAGAGAACCGGAATACATCGGCAAACCGGCACCCGGAATGGTGTACGCCTGTCTGGAAGAAACAGGATGCACTCCGAAGCAGACCCTGCTCATCGGTGACAGAATCTACACAGACATGGAATGTGGCAAACGCGCAGGAGTTGACAGTTGCCTGGTATTGACAGGCGAAGCCAGTGCAGAAGAATGGAAAAATGGCTTCCAGTGCCAGTCACTGGGAAAACTTGCCGGATATTTTTCATAAAGATATCTGCAAAGGCATTATGCTGTTAAATCAGCCCGTCACAAGATATCTGATGAAAAATATTGATTGTAAAAGTTGTAAAAGCAGGAGAGGAAATGAAATGTCGAAAATCATATTAAGAGACATCTGTAAAAGCTACGAAAACGGCTTTCAGGCAGTAAAGAATTTTAATCTGGAAATAGAAAAAGGTGAGCTGATAGTATTCGTTGGTCCGTCCGGATGTGGAAAATCAACCACACTCCGAATGATCGCCGGACTGGAAGATATCAGTGATGGTGAATTATGGATAGGAGACAAACTGGTCAATTATCTGGAACCAAAAGAGCGTGACCTGGCAATGGTTTTCCAGAGCTACGCCCTCTATCCACAGATGAACATTTACGATAACATCGCTTTTTCTTTACAGGTAAGAAAAGTACCGAAAAAAGAAATTGATAAAAGAGTTCACCATGTAGCAGAACTTCTGGGACTGGAAAATCTGCTCAGACAAAGGCCAAAGAACCTTTCCGGCGGCCAGCGTCAGCGAGTAGCCATCGGAAATGCCATCATCCGTGAGCCAAAAGTACTTCTCATGGATGAACCGTTATCCAATCTGGATGCCAAGCTTCGTACCCAGATGCGGGTAGAACTTGCAAACATTCACAAAGCTCTTGGAAATACGATTATCTACGTTACCCATGATCAGACAGAAGCAATGACTCTGGGAGACAGGATTGTAGTAATGAATCAGGGTGTGGTACAGCAGGCAGACACGCCGCAGAACCTGTACGATTACCCGGTAAACCGTTTCGTTGCAGGATTCATTGGTTCTCCATCCATGAACTTTATCAAAGGACTGGTAATAGAAAAAGTAGGAATCCCTACATTCTGCACTGAGAATGACGGAGATATCCCGATCCCGGATTTCTTATGGAAAATCCTGAAGCGTCAGGGCTATGTTGGCAGAAATATCGAACTCGGAATCCGCCCGGAGCATTTTCTGGAAGAACCAGCAGGAGCAGATACCAGAGGCGAGTGGAAAATGGAAGTTACAGTCACAGCCAGAGAACTTCTGGGAGCGGAGGTCATCCTCCATTTCAACCACAACGGTCAGGACTGCTGCGCAAAAGTTTCCGGTGACAGTCTGATTGATAAAGGCGATAAAGTAACGCTCTGGATCGATATGGCATATATTTCTGCGTTTGACCTGGAAACGCAGGAAAATATTACTCTGAGAAAAGGCGTTTTTTCATAAAGGCATAGACAATTACATTTTACAGCCAAAAATGTTTTTATAACTTTGAGAAAGTTTTGCGGTAATGTTTGTTAATTATCACAATTAAAGAAGAGTTTTTCTCTGATATAGCCAAAGTAACAATGTAAAAATGCAGCAGTGTGGTTCTGGAGTTATCTGTAACTCATAAAAAATAAAAAGGAAAGGTGTTCAACACATGAAGAAGTTAAAAAACACAGGTGCCTACGCATACCTGCTCCCAAGTTTCCTGATCTTCGGAATCTTCTTATTCTATCCGTTTTTTAAGACCTTATACTTAAGTCTCTTTAAAACAAATAAGATGGGACAGGCAAAATTATTCGTAGGACTTGGCAATTACAAAGAATTATTACAGTCATCCTCATTCTGGAACAGTCTGGCAGTAACCCTGATCTTTGTTGTGATCGTAGTAGCAGTCAGCATGATCCTGGGACTTACAACAGCAGTTCTCTGCAACAAAACATTCCCTGGAATCCGCTTTTTCAGTACTGCGTATGCACTGCCGATGGCAATCGCATCCAGCTCCGCAGCTATGATCTTCAAGATCATGCTTCATCCGTCCGTGGGAATCATCAACAAGATTTTCCATCTGGATATCAACTGGGTCAGTGATCCGAAATATGCACTGATCTGCGTAGCAGTTCTTACTGCATGGCTCAATAGCGGGATCAACTTCCTGTATTTTTCAGCAGGATTAAGTAACATTGATGAAACTATTTATGAACGGGCTTCTGTAGACGGAGCAAGTTCATTTCAGAAATTCTACCGCCTGACACTTCCGGGACTGGCACCAATGATGTTCTATACATTAGTAGTAAACATCATCCAGGCATTTCAGTCATTCGGACAGGTCAAGATCCTGACACAGGGCGGTCCGGGAGAATCTACAAACCTGATCGTGTACTCTATTTACAGAGATGCATTCTTTAACTACCGTTTTGGAAGTGCAGCAGCCCAGTCAGTTGTACTTTTCCTGATCGTGCTGGTACTTACACTGGTAATGTTTAAAATCGAGAAAAAAGGAGTGAAATATTAATGTCACAGATAGGCAGCATCACTGCTGAAAAAGAAAAACAGATGGCTCTGGAACGCCAGAAGTTTCAGGAAGCAAAGGCAAAAATGCTGGCGCAGCAGAAATATAAAAGAGCAGCCAGAATTACCGGACACATTGCATTAAATATTGTTGTGGCGTTAATCGTTCTTCTGCCGCTTTTATATGCAATAAGCATTGCATTCATGCCATCCAGCGAACTTTTTACTCTGGATCTGAATATTCTGCCGAAACATCCGACTTTGGAGAATTTCCGACAGGCATTACAGAAAGTTCCGCTTGTACGTTTCGTGATTAACTCATTCCTGGTAGCGGGACTCATCACTTTCGGACAGATCATTTCCTGTTCCCTGGCGGCATTTTCATTCTCTTTTCTGGACTTTAAAGGAAAAAACGTGTTGTTTATGCTGGTAATGGCAACCATGATGATTCCTGGAGAAGCAACGATCATTTCCAATTACCTGACAGTAAGCAGCTGGAACTGGTTAGACTCCTATCAGGTACTGATCGTTCCGTATTTAACCTCTGCAATGGGAATCTTCCTGTTCAGACAGTTTTATCTTACCTTCCCGATCTCTCTGTATGAATCAGCGAAGATCGACGGATGCTCCAATCTGCGATTTATCTGGCAGATTCTGATGCCACTGACAAAATCAGCAATGGGAGCTATGGCAGTTTATACCTTTATCAACGCATGGAACATGTACATGTGGCCACTGCTTGTAACCGGTTCAGACAAGATGCGTACCGTACAGATCGGTATCGGAATGCTGGACAGCGTAGATTCACAGTCCATCACCCTGATGATCGCAGGGGTTGTACTGATCATCCTGCCATCCATTTCCATCTTCATTGCTGGTCAGAAACAGTTGATCCGAGGCATGTTCTCAGGCGCCGTAAAAGGTTGAGAAATAGATAAACAAGAAGCAGTAATGCAGACTGACAAAAAGCAACACAACTGCCGGCAGACAAAAAACGGCAGCCGCTGTCTGACTATGAGCAGCTAACATAACAAACTGCAAATATCTGTCAGCATAAAAAGTGAAAATAAAAATGAAAAGCATAAGAAAAAAGAGAGGTAAAGTATGAAACGCAAACTCGCAATCTTATTAACAGCAGCAACAGTATTCAGTGCAGTTCTTCCAACAACCTGCATGGCAGCAGAAAACAAAGCAGATATCCCGGAAGGCACAACCATCACATTCTGGCACGCAATGGGCGGTGTCAACGGCGAAGCACTGGACTATCTGGTAAATAAATTCAACGAAGAAAACGAATACGGAATCACTGTAGACTCCCAGTATCAGGGATCTTACGACGATGCCATCAATAAACTGAAAAGCGCCCAGCTTGGAAACATGGGAGCAGATCTGGTACAGGTTTATGATATCGGAACCCGTTTCATGATCGATTCCGGATGGGTCATCCCAATGCAGGACATGATCGACAGTGAGGGATACGATGTATCTGATCTGGAAGAAAACATCACTGCTTACTACACAGTAAATGATGAATTATATTCCATGCCATTCAACTCTTCCACACCGATCCTCTACTACAATAAGGATATGTTTGGCAAAGCAGGTATCACTGAGGTTCCTACAAGTCTGGAGGGAATTGCAAATATCGCAGATGACCTTGTAAACAAAGGCGGCGCAGGAGAAGCATTATCCATGGGAATCTACGGATGGTTCTTCGAAGAATTCATGTGCAAACAGGGCCTTGAGTATGTAGACAACGGAAACGGACGTGAGGCAGCAGCTGAGAATGTTGTATTTGACGAAAACGGCGGCGCTCTGAATATTCTCAATGAGTGGAAGAAACTCTATGATGCAGGTTATGCACCAAATGTAGGAAGAGGCGGAGATTCCGGACTTGCTGATTTCTCATCAGGAAAAGCTGCTATCACATTAGGCTCCACAGCATCCCTGAAACAGATCCTGCAGGATGTAAACGGTTCCTTTGAAGTAGGTACTGCATACTTCCCATCCATCACAGATGATGACAAAGGTGGTGTATCCATCGGTGGTGCTTCCCTCTGGATGCTCGACAACCAGGATGACGCAAAGAAAGCTGCAACATGGGAATTCGTAAAATATCTGGTATCTGCAGAATCCCAGGCATACTGGAATGCACAGACAGGATACTTCCCTGTAACAACAGCAGCACATGACGAACAGGTATTCAAAGACAACATCGCAGAATACCCACAGTTCCGGACAGCCATCGACCAGCTCCATGATTCCGCACCGGAATATGCAGGCGCACTCCTCAGCGTATTCCCGGAAGCACGTTCCATCGTAGAAACAGAAATCGAGAACATGCTCAATGGAAAACAGTCCGCACAAGATGCAGTCAGCAAAATGGCTTCTGATATGAACAAATCTATCGAAGATTATAACTTACTGAATGAATAAAAAATATTGATAACAGTATACCGAGAGGTGTTATAATCATTCACAGGAAAAATATTTATATTTAAATGATGACAGGGAACTGCGTATGCGGTTCCCTGTTTATGAAGATTAAAAAAGAGAGGCAGATAAAAAATGACAGAAACAGCAAAGAGAACAACAAAAGTATGGGCACACAGAGGTGCCAGCGGATACAAACCGGAGAACACTCTGGAAGCATTTGAACTTGCCATTAAGCAGGGCGCAGATGGAATCGAACTGGATGTACATACATCTGCAGATGGTGAACTGATCGTTATGCATGATGAGACCGTAGATCGTGTCACAGACAAAACAGGCCTGATCAAAGATATGACTCTGGCGCAGTTAAAAGAACTGAAAGTTAGCACAGACGCAGAACCAAATGGAATTTATCGCGTTCCAACTCTGGCAGAAGTACTGGATCTGATGCGCACCACAGATATGATGGTAAACATCGAATTAAAAAACAGCATCTGCTTTTATCCTGGAATGGAAGAGAAGATATTGAAACTGGTAAAAGAAATGCACATGGAAGATCAGCTGATCTACTCCTCATTCAACCATTACAGTCTGATGCAGTTAAAACAATTGGATGATCATGTACAGACCGGTATTCTTTTCAGCGACGGATGGATCAATCCTGCCATGTATGCCAAGAATCTGGGAATCAATGCGGTACATCCTGCTGTTTATCATCTGAAATATCCGCAGTTTATGGAAGAAGTAAAACGTGCAGGATTAAAAATGCACGTCTGGACAGCAAACAAACCAGAACATATCCAGTTAGTAAAAGATGCAGAGGCTGAAGCAGTCATTACCAATTATCCGGACAGAGCATTGGAAATTGCAGAAAAATAATCAGATAATTACTGCAATATGTTGTAAAATCTTTTATATTATAGTGTGTTTGAAGAAAGAAAAGTTCCTCTCATTTATATGAATGAATCATATGCTCAGAGAGGAACTTCTTGTATATCATTTTTATTTTGAATATCAGCGTCATAAAGGCATTATGTTTGTACAATAATACTCTTTAACCTGGAATTTTATTAATGTCTGCCTGTTGTAGCGCGACTCGTTATCGCCGGTTATTTCTGTAATTTCTTAGCATGTTCAGATTTCGGTTCACAGGTAAGTTCAACACCCAGTTTACGGAATTCCAGGATATCTACCTGAGAAAGCAATACAGAGGTATGAACCTGGCATCCTTTTAACTTCGGAATCTGCTGAAGAGCCAGTTTCGCATCTTCATTGTCAGCAGCACTGATAGAAAGTGCAATCAGAGTCTCATCAGAATGAAGTCTTGGGTTCTTGCTTCCAAGGTACTCTGTCTTAAGAGTCTGAATCGGTCTTAAAGCCTCCGGAGAAATGACATGTTTGTCATGATCGATTCCGGCAAGCTCTTTCAGGGCATTCAGGATCAGAGCTGAAGATGCACCGAGGAGTTCAGAAGTTTTTCCGGTAATGATACGTCCGTCAGGAAGTTCCATAGCAGCAGCCGGAGCACCTGTTTCTTCCTCACGCTGTAATGCAGCCGGAACAACTTTGCGGTCTTCTATATTGACATGTGCCTGTTTCAGCAGAAGCTCGATCTTATAAACTTCTTCTTCGCGTCCGGTTCCGCGTACCAGATTTTCCATGCTCTTATAATATCTGCGGATGATCTCCTGACGTGCAGCCTCTTTGCAGACCTCATCATCGACGATACAATTTCCTGCCATGTTGACACCCATATCTGTCGGAGATTTGTAAGGGCACTCGCCCATGATCTTCTCGAACATAGCCTGAAGAACCGGGAAGACTTCTACATCACGATTGTAGTTAATGGTAGTTTCGCCGTATGCTTCCAGATGGAACGGGTCGATCATATTGACATCATTTAAGTCAGCAGTAGCTGCTTCATATGCCAGGTTTACCGGATGCTTCAGCGGGATATTCCAGATCGGGAAAGTTTCAAATTTCGCATATCCGGCTTTGACACCACGTTTGTATTCATGATAAAGCTGGGAAAGGCAGGTAGCCATTTTTCCGCTTCCCGGTCCGGGAGCAGTGATGACAACCAGCGGTCTTGTTGTTTCGATATAATCATTCTTGCCGTATCCCTCATCGCTTACGATCAGAGAAGTGTTGTTCGGATAACCAGGGATTAGATAAAGCACGTAAACCTTAATTCCAAGCTTCTCCAGACGTTTCTTGAACGCATCTGCGCTTTCCTGGCCTGCATACTGAGTAATGCAGACGCTTCCTACATAAAGACCGCGCTCTGTAAACACTTCCATAAGGCGGAGTACGTCTTCATCATAAGTAATACCAAGGTCACCTCTGACTTTGTTCTTGTCAATATCAGCAGCACTGATTACGATGACGATCTCTGCCTGATCAGAAAGCTGCATCAGCATGCGCAGTTTACTGTCCGGCTCAAATCCCGGAAGAACTCTGGAAGCATGGTAGTCATCAAAAAGCTTGCCGCCAAATTCCAGATAAAGTTTGTTTCCAAACTTGCTGATACGTTCCCGAATATGTTCGGACTGCATTTTCAGATACTTGTCGTTGTCAAATCCTATCTTCATTTGTTAATTTCCTTTCCCATCACATTAATCATATAAGTCATATTTTTAGTACTGCCCATTTGGAATATCCCGCGAGACGTTTTGACATGAATATGCCAAAATCCCGAGACATACAGCGCGAATTTATGCGGTCAGCATAAATTCTGTGCATCGCGGAGCGCATTACTGGGAACGAAGTGAGCAGTAATCACTTTGTCAATAGTATACTACAAATGAAGCCATTTGTAACAGGTGAATTTGTAAAAGTTCAGAGGAATTTTCTCAGATTTATAGAAAGATATGCACAACCGGAATGCATTTTGCGAAATTGAGATACTTGTCCGGGGAGTCTGCTTATCAAAAAATTTTAGAAACTTTTACACAGAAAACAGTGGCTCAGGAAGCGGAAAATGTAAGTAGTAACGCAATTTTCACAATCTCCCGGTTGATTTATACCCAAATTCTCTTTATAATAAGAACGATAACGTTTAGGAGGAATAATCATATGGACAATAATCCGAATGGCAATCGTCCTGATAATAATAAAGGTCCTGGCAAACAGGATCCGAATAAAAATCATCAGTCGATTCTGGCTTTTCTGGTATGCCTCCTGATTACTTTAGTATGTTTCGCCATGTTCACCAATATGCTTAAAGACAATTCCAGTGAGATTACTTACGATGAGTTTATTGAGATGGTAGAGGATGGAGATGTGAAAGAGGTAACTCTTCAGTCAGAGACACTGACCATCACGCCGAAACATCAGTCATCAGGATTTTCAGAAGATGTTTATTATGCCAATCAGATGGAGTCAGTGGATAAACTGACTGAGAGACTTGAGGGAACAGGAATCAAGTTTGAGTATAAGAAACCGGATGCAGCAGGGGAAATTATTTCCATGCTGGTCAGTGTGCTTCTGCCAACGATTCTGCTCTTTGTACTTCTGATGGTATTTATGCGCCGCATGAATAAAGGCGGCGGAATGATGGGAGTTGGCAAGAGCCGTGCGAAAGCCTATATTCAGAAAGATACAGGAATTACGTTCAAGGATGTGGCAGGACAGGATGAAGCGAAAGAATCACTTCAGGAAGTTGTTGATTTCCTGCACAATCCGGGAAAATACACGACGATCGGAGCCAAGCTCCCGAAAGGTGCCCTGCTTGTAGGCCCTCCGGGAACCGGTAAAACACTTTTGGCAAAAGCAGTAGCAGGAGAGGCACATGTGCCGTTCTTCTCCCTGTCTGGTTCTGAATTTGTGGAGATGTTTGTCGGTGTGGGTGCATCCCGTGTCCGCGACCTGTTTGAGGAAGCGAAGAAGAATGCGCCGTGTATCATCTTTATCGATGAGATCGATGCAATCGGTAAGAGCCGTGATTCTCATTACGGCGGTGGAAACGACGAGCGTGAGCAGACATTGAACCAGCTGCTTGCCGAGATGGACGGATTTGATACTTCTAAAGGTCTTCTGATTCTGGCAGCTACGAACCGTCCGGAAGTTCTTGATCCTGCACTTCTGCGTCCGGGCCGTTTTGACAGACGAGTAATTGTTGACCGTCCGGATCTGAAGGGAAGAATTGAGATTCTGAAAGTACATGCCAGAAATGTACATCTGGATGAGACTGTTGACTTCGAGAACATAGCGCTTGCAACTTCCGGCGCAGTGGGATCTGACCTTGCAAATATGATAAATGAGGCTGCGATTCTTGCGGTTAAGAGCGGACGCAGTGCGGTATCCCAGAAGGATCTTCTCGAGGCTGTCGAAGTAGTTCTTGTAGGTAAAGAGAAGAAAGACAGAATCTTAAGCGCTCAGGAACGTAAGATCGTATCTTATCATGAAGTAGGACATGCACTGGTAAGTGCTCTGCAAAAAGATGCAGAACCGGTACAGAAGATTACGATCGTGCCGAGAACAATGGGTGCACTTGGCTATGTTATGCAGGTGCCGGAAGAGGAGAAATATCTCAACACCAAGAAAGAACTGGAAGCAATGCTTGTAGGATATCTTGGCGGACGTGCCGCAGAGGAATTGGTATTTGATACAGTGACAACGGGTGCTGCCAATGACATTGAGCAGGCGACAAAAGTGGCAAGAGCCATGATCACCCAGTATGGTATGTCTGAGAAATTCGGACTTATGGGACTGGCTACCCAGGAGAATCAGTACCTTAGTGGCAGAGCGGTTTTAAACTGTGGTGATGACACTGCGACAGAGGTGGATCATGAAGTGATGGTACTTCTTCATAATTCATACGAAGAAGCCAAAAGACTGATTGGCGGTCACAGAGAAGCGTTGGATAAGATTGCTGACTACCTGATTCGCAGAGAGACAATTACAGGCAAGGAATTTATGAAAATATTCCGTGCTGTAGAGCGTGGAATCGAGATTCCTGAAAACCTGGATGACCTGGAAATTCCGGAGAAGACGGAAACAAAACAGATGGATCAAACGGAGATAGAACAGACGATAGCAGATCAGACAACAGTTCCGGATTCAGATGTAAAAGAGAATACAGTAACGCTGGATAAGACAGAGATTCAGTGATACAATAACAGAGCCGGATAATATTCCGACTCTGTTTTTTCTATATATAAACTTATTTACCAAGCTCATGAGTACTTGCCTGAATTAGCGGCATATGAAGAATAAATGGCTAAAATATATAAGTAAAGAAGATGGCAGTTATCAAAAATGACACAATAGTAGAATACATAGAATCATAAATGGAGGAGATTTTATGTTTCAGATAGAGGAAGAGTTAAAGAAACTTCCGGGCAAGCCGGGAGTTTATATCATGCATGGTGAGAAAGATGAAATCATCTATGTTGGAAAAGCTATCAGTCTGAAGAACAGGGTGAGACAGTACTTCCAGAGCAGCAGGAATAAAGGCGCCAAGATTGAGCAGATGGTAACCCATATCACCAGATTTGAGTACATTATTACAGATTCAGAACTGGAAGCTCTGGTTCTGGAATGCAACCTGATTAAGGAACATCGTCCGAAGTACAATACCATGCTCAAGGATGACAAAAGTTATCCCTTTATTAAAGTCACAGTTAATGAGGAATATCCCAGAGTACTTTTCGCCAGAAGAATGAAGAAAGACAAGACAAAATATTTTGGTCCATATACTAGTGCGGGAGCAGTAAAAGACGTAATTGAACTGGTGCGCAAACTTTATAAAGTGCGTTCCTGCAACAGAGTACTGCCGAGAGACTGTAAAAAGGATCGTCCCTGCCTGTACTATCATATGAAACAGTGTACAGCTCCCTGCCAGGGTTATATAACCTCTGAGGAGTATAAGAAAAATATCACTGAATTGCTGAAATTCCTAAATGGAGATTTCCGGGATACGATTGATATGCTGACAGATAAGATGATGGCAGCGTCAGATGAAATGCGTTTTGAAGATGCCATGGAATATCGTGACCTGATCCGCAGCATTCAGAAAATCGGGGAGCGTCAGAAAATCACCAGTTATGGTGAAGAGGATAAAGATATCATTGCGGTGGCAATGGATGAAAGTCTTGATCTTCGTGAACAGGATGCAGTTGTGCAGGTGTTTTTTGTCCGCGATGGTAAGCTGATTGGACGCGAACATTTCTATCTGCGTGTGGCGCGTGGAGATACGAAAGCACAGGTATTGTCAAGTTTTATGAAGCAGTTCTATGCGGGCACACCATTCATCCCGAGAGAAATTATGTTGCAAAAGGAAATAGAAGATGCTCAGATCATAGAAGAATGGCTGACTGCCAGAAGAAAACAGCGAGTCTATATCCGCGTTCCAAAGAAAGGAACGAAAGAGAAACTGGTGGAACTGGCGGAAGAGAATGCAAAGATGGTTCTGGATAAGGACAGAGAGCGGATCAAACGTGAAGAAGGCAGAACAATCGGCGCTGTTCATGAGGTGGAAGAATGGCTTGGACTGTCGGGAATCAAACGAATGGAAGCGTACGATATTTCCAATATCAGCGGATTTGAATCCGTTGGTTCTATGGTCGTTTACGAAAAAGGAAAGCCGAAACGAAGTGATTATCGTAAATTTAAAATCAAATGGGTGCAGGGACCGAATGATTATGCAAGTATGGAAGAGGTGCTTACCCGACGCTTTACCCATGAAGGAAAAGACGAGTTTGACAGTTTTTCCATCATGCCGGATCTGATTTTAATGGATGGTGGAAGAGGACAGGTAAATATTGCGTTGAAAGTACTGGCAGAATTAGGGATTGATGATATTCCTGTCTGCGGTATGGTCAAAGACGACCATCACAGAACGAGAGGACTATACTATAATAATCTGGAGATTCCTATTGATACAAGCAGTGAGGGCTTCCGCCTGATCACCAGGATCCAGGATGAGGCACACCGTTTTGCTATCGAATTCCACCGTTCCCTGCGAAGTAAGGAACAGGTACATTCTCTGCTGGATGATATCCCGGGAATCGGAGAAACCAGAAGAAAAGCCTTGATGAGGAAATTTAAGTCCATTGAGAATATCAGAAATGCTTCTCTGGAGGAACTGACAGAAACAGAAAGTATGAACGCAGGAAGCGCGCAGCAGGTATATGACTTTTTTCATGCACCTAAAGTTAAGGGTTAGAAATTCGGTTATGAGCAAGTAGAGAAAGCGGATTGCGAATATCCGATTGACACGAAATAAGTAATTCTCTTGTTTCTTTGTTGTGCAAAAAAGTATCTTTTATTTACAATTGAAGTTGCACATGATGATGTGATATAATGAAAATATCGTTAAATTTGTTGCTGGGAACGCAGTGAACAGTAACTCAAATTTTGAACTGAAAAGGAGAAACAAATGAAAGGTGTACAGTTGACAAAATTAGTTCAGGAACTGGGACTTCACAACCTGACTCCTGAAATTGACCTGTCTGAGATACTGATCAAGACAGCCGAGATCAACAGACCGGCTCTGCAGCTGACAGGATATCTGGAACATTTCGCAAACGAACGTGTGCAGATTATCGGATATGTAGAATATACTTATCTGATGCAGCTTAGTGATGAAGAACGGAAATTTAAATACGAGAGATTTATTTCCAGTAAGATTCCATGCGTAATTTTCAGTACAATGACAAGACCATCACAGGATATGATCGATCTTGCGATTAAATATAATGTTCCGACCTTTGTGACAGAGCGTACGACTTCAAGTTTCATGGCAGAGATCATCCGTTGGTTAGGCGTACAGCTTGCACCATGTATCTCTATTCACGGTGTACTTGTGGATGTATATGGTGAAGGCGTCCTGATCACTGGCGAAAGTGGAATTGGTAAGAGTGAAGCTGCTCTGGAATTGATCAAACGTGGTCATCGTCTTGTAAGTGATGATGTTGTTGAACTTCGTAAAGTCAGTGATGTAACCTTGGTAGGTTCTGCGCCCGACATTACACGACATTTCATTGAACTGCGTGGTATTGGTATTATTGATGTTAAGACTCTGTTTGGTGTTGAGAGTGTTAAAGATACCCAGTCTGTAGACCTTGTTATCAAACTGGAAGAGTGGGACAGAGATAAAGAATATGACCGTCTGGGACTTCATGAAGAGTACACAGAGTATCTTGGAAATAAAATCGTATGCCATTCTCTTCCGATTCGCCCTGGCCGTAACCTGGCTATCATTGTTGAATCTGCGGCAGTCAACCACAGACAGAAGAAGATGGGCTACAATGCGGCAGAAGAGCTGTACAAGCGTGTTCAGGCAAACCTTGCAAAAAAACGTGAGGAGAGATAAGCTTACTGTTTACTCTGCGGGAGCAGCGCAGCTGCGTAGCAATCCGGGTATCAAATGAGTGTCAAAAGATCTTTTGACACTCATATCATATCATAAAAATATAAGTAATTTGGAGGATATCATGGGAAAGTATTGTTTTGGAATTGATGTTGGTGGCACATCTGTAAAGTGTGGACTCTTTCAGACAGATGGAGTTTTAGTTGAAAAATGGGAGATCCCGACACGTAAGGAGAACAGCGGAGAAGCAATCCTTCCGGATATTGCGAAGACAATTCTGGACAAGATCGCAGAACGCAAGCTGGACAAATCAGATATCGATGGTGTAGGAATTGGTGTTCCGGGACCTGTTAATGAGAGAGGAGAGGTACCATGTGCGGTAAACCTTTTCTGGGGATTCAAAGAAGTTACAAAAGAACTCACAGAACTGACAGGACTTCCTTCCAAAGCCGGAAATGATGCCAATGTAGCAGCACTTGGAGAGGCATGGAAAGGTGCAGCAGCAGGATCTAAGAATGTAATCCTCGTAACTCTGGGAACAGGAGTTGGCGGTGGAATCATTGTTGATGGAAAAATCGTTGGCGGTGCTCATGGAGCAGGTGGAGAAATCGGTCATGCAGCAGTAAATCATGAGGAAAAAGAAGCCTGCAACTGCGGTAACTGTGGATGTCTGGAGCAGTATGCATCAGCTACAGGTATCGTACGTGTGGCACAGAGAACTCTGGCAGCTACAGAAGAAGAGACAGTTCTTCGCAAATTTACAAAGCTTTCTGCCAAGAATGTTCTTGACGCATTTAAAGAAGGGGATAAAGTAGCCTGCGATGTTATGGCACAGGTAGGTGAAATGCTCGGCGGAACGCTTGCTATGTTTGCATGTGTTACAGACCCTGAAGCAATCGTTATTGGCGGTGGCGTTTCCAAAGCAGGACAGCCATTGATCGACTGTATTCAGAAATATTATAAGAAGTATGCGTTCTCAGCATGCAAAGAGACACCGATCATTCTTGCAAATCTTGGAAATGATGCAGGTATCTACGGATCTGCACGTATGGTTATCAAAGAAGCGTAAAAAATACAAAAGGAATCACATTATTTGTTGATAATCTGATTGATATGATATCAGAGTCAGAAAGTCGTTCGCGCTTGCACAATAAGGCTTTTGACCCTGACATCATTGATATATCAAAAGCTGAATATTACATCAATATAAAAATCCACAGTCTTGAATTAAGACTGTGGATTTTATTGATATGACTGGAAATCTTTTATAAAATCCCGTTATGGAATATGAAATTAATAATAATCGATCTGATAACTGCTGTCATCTTCGCCGCCATTAGTATCGCCACCATTGTCACCGTCGTAGTCACCACCATCGCCATTAGTATCGCCACCGTTATCTTCACCACCATTACTGTCATCACCATTATTGTTGGTGTCTGAATCATTATTGGCGTCTGAATCATTATTGGTGTCATCTGTATTGGCATCTGTCTGGCTGGAGGACTCATCACTGTTATCATAATTGTAATCATATTCATCATAGCTTTCATCATAGAAATGCTGATCACAATATTCTGTCGGCATGGTACCTACATCAAAGTATTCAGTAATTACCGGGCATCCTGCTCTTGGAAGAAGACCTGTTTCTTCGCAGACACTTAATTTCTCTACACTTGCAGGTTTTTCGAATTCCTTGGACGGAAGTCCTTCGTGAATTCGAGTCATAACTTTCTTCCATAAATTCTTATGGAAGTTACGTGCATAGTCAGGTAACTTTTCATTGTTGTCATAACCAGACCATACTGCGCAAGTATAATATGGAGTATAACCAACAAACCATAAGTCGTTATATGCTTCTGTTGTACCTGTCTTACCGGCAACTGCCATATTATCAAGCTGGCATGCTGTACCGGTACCTTTTTTTACAACGTCTTCCATTGCACTGGTAAGAAGATAAGCGGTACTTTCTTTGATTACAGAGCGTTCTGCGGAAGTATTCTCAATGAGTACATTGCCGTTATGATCCAGAATCTTGGTGTAGTAAATCGGTTTAATATAATTTCCGCCATTGGCGATTGCTGCATAAGATGCACAGAGCTCTACGTTTGTGACACCATTGGTGATACCTCCGAGTGCAGTAGCAAGATTTGCGTCGCTCCATACATTGCCGTTTACGTCTGTATCAGCTTCTGTTCCATGAGCAAGGGTAGTAAATCCAAAATTATCGAGATATTTTAAGCCAAGATCCGGAGTTACTTCCTCGAAACATTTAACGGCGACAACGTTGATGGAGTTCTGAATTGCCGTACGGATCGTTGTGGTTCCATTATAAGAACGGGTTGCGTTATTTACAGGAGAACCATCCGGATATTCATATGGCTCATCTTCAAAGGTTGTTGCAAGAGTCATTCCCTTTTCGTTTAATGCTGGTGCATAGGTGGAAACAATCTTAAATGTGGAACCCGGCTGACGGGTTGTATCTGTTGCACGGTTCAGCGTCAGGCTGGCTGTTTTCTCTCCACGTCCGCCAATCAGAGCTTTCACATAACCGGTGTGCTGGTCGATAACGCTCATAGAAGACTGTGGCTGAGGTGCGAAGTTTACTCGTTCCGCAACAACTTTGCTTCCGTCTGCAAGAATGCTTTCCTTATATCTGTCTACATAAGTCTGTCCTTCCTCAGGAGAATCAAATAAAAGATCAAAATCTGGATCTTCATTCTGGAAATAAAGCTGTAGCATTTCCTTACTGTAGTTTACCTGATTTCCATCCGGATCGGTAACTGTCAGGGCATAATCAAGTTCATACTGAATAGTATCCGGATAATTGGAAGGATCAGAATATTCCTCATCCAGAATATTCTGAATGGTAGAATCCTGCGTTGTGTATACTTTAAGTCCACCGCTGTACAGAAGATTGGTTGCCTGTGTTTTAGTATAACCCTTAATGTTCATCAGGTCATTGATAATCTGATCAGTCAGTTCATCCTCGAAATAAGTGTAAACAGTATTCTCAGTACTGGAATTCTTTTCCTGAGCTGCCTGAATACGGGAATAAACATCATCTGCCAGAGCCTCGTCATATTGATCCTGTGTAATATAATTCTGATCCAGCATATGCTGAAGAACTTCTTTTCGTCTCTTCTGGTTGCTTTCTGGATTAATAATAGGATTAAATCTGGTCGGGTTCTGTGTGATACCTGCTAAAGTTGCGCATTCGGAAAGATTCAGATTCCATACATCTTTATCAAAATACTGACGTGCAGCAGCCTGTACACCATATGAGCCTGCACCAAGGTTAATCGTGTTCAGATAGTTTTCAAGAATGGTATCCTTATCTGTTTTCTTTTCGACCTGAACAGCAAGGTACTGTTCCTGAAATTTACGTGTGAATCGTTCAAGCTGAGTAGACTCACTGGTCCAGTTGGTAAATACATTATTCTTCAGGAGCTGCTGAGTGATTGTACTGGCACCTTCGGAAAAATCACCGGTAGTGATTGCCTTCATTCCGGCACGAAGGATACCCTTTACATCAATACCATTATGTTCATAAAAACGCTCATCCTCAATCGCGACGACCGCGTGCTGTAAATCTACAGGAATCTGGTCCAGGGTAACCGGCAGTCGGTTGGAATCCGGTGCGGCCAGTTTACGGATCTGATTTCCGGCATCGTCGTAAAGAAAAGTTGCATAGCCCAGTGGCATAATATCAATATCGTTAACATCAGGAGCATTATCAATCACGCCCCTGAAAGACCCTACACCCAGACAGGTTACTGCGATGCAGAGTGCTATCAGTGATACGAACAGGACTCTGATGAAAGAAACTCTTGCACGCTTTCCCATCATGGAAGAACGGGAAATCAGAGCAGTCCGCTTCTTTGCAGTCGACTTTTTACCGTAGTTCATGTTAAACCTCCTTTATAATCCGTTCTATTATATCAAATAAGAATAAGTAAATAAAGCAAAAAAATAAAAATTCACAATTGGTTTTGTACCTTTATAGAGGTTATTGTGAGTTTTTATAAAAATTAGTATACACTGTGCTGGCGAATTTCTGTAATTCATGGTACACTGTGGCGGTAGAGACAGTTAAATACCGTTATTGTTTGTAAACAGGATTTTTCCTGTGAACAGCAAAGATGCGTATTTACTTTAAGAGAGGTTATTAGCAGTTAAATATAAATTATAAAATTATATAAGCACATGTTGAGTTTTATAAGATATTAGAGTAGAATATCATTGAAAGGAGTTGATGCTTTGAGTAAATATTATTCTATACATGAATTTTCAAAAATTATAGGCGTATCTGCCCAGACATTACGAAATTGGGATGCCAATGGAAAACTTCATCCGCATCATACTACAGTAAGTGGCTATAGATATTATTCTGATGAGCAACTCAACCAGGTAATAAATGTAAAGCCTAAAAACCGCATTACAATTGGATATTGTCGTGTTTCCAGTCATAAACAAAAAGATGATCTGGAACGACAGATTGATAATGTTAAAACATATCTTCTGGCAAAAGGACAGCCGTTTGAGATAATAAGTGATATCGGTTCCGGAATTAATTATAAGAAAAAAGGGCTCCAGGAATTGATCAGGCGAATATCTCAAAATCAGGTTGAAAAGGTTGTTGTTTTGTATAAAGATCGGTTACTGCGATTTGGTTTTGAGTTGATAGAATATATCGCTTCACTTTATAATTGTGAGATTGAGATTATTGATAATACCGAAAAGTCCGAACAGCAGGAACTTGTTGAAGATCTGGTTCAGATAATCACTGTATTCAGTTGCAAATTACAAGGAAAACGAGCAAACAAAGCTAAGAAACTTATCCGGGAATTGATACAGGAGGAAGCAGATGGTAAAAGCCATAAAAGTAATGTTGATACCAAATAACGTGCAGAAAACTAAGTTGTTTCAGTACGCCGGTGCTTCAAGATTTGCCTATAACTGGGCTTTGGCAAGGGAAATAGAAAACTATGAAAAAGGCGGAAAATTCCTTTCAGATGCAGAACTCAGAAAAGAATTTACAAAGCTTAGACATTCTGATGGATATGCATGGTTATTGAGTATTTCAAATAATGTAACCAAACAGGCGATCAAAGATGCCTGTACTGCGTATAAGAACTTTTTTAAGGGTTTGCAGAAATTCCCGAGATTCAAGTCAAAAAAGAGATCAATGCCAAAGTTCTATCAGGACAACGTTAAGATACGCTTCAGTAATACACACGTTAAATTTGAAGGATTTTCCTCCAGCAGGAAAACCAACAAACAAACAATGAATTGGGTAAGACTTGCAGAACATGGACGAATTCCGACAAATGCTAAATATATGAATCCGCGAATATCCTTTGACGGATTGAACTGGTGGATCAGTGTATGTGTAGAATTTCCTGACTGTAGGGAAATACTTAATGATGACGGAGTCGGTATAGACTTGGGAATCAAAGAACTGGCTGTCTGCTCTGATGGAACTAAGTATAAGAACATCAATAAGAGTCAGAAAATAAAGAAATTAGAAAAACAGAAACGCAGATTACAGCGTAGTATCTCTCGTTCTTACGAGAAAAATAAAAAAGGAGAAAGTTACTGTAAAACAAATAATGTAATCAAAAAGGAAAAACTTTTATTAAAACGAGATCACAGATTAACAAATATCCGTAAAAACTATTTGAATCAGACCATATCTGAGATCATAAATCGAAAACCAAGATTTATATGTATTGAAGATCTGAATGTCAGCGGAATGATGAAAAACAGACATTTATCCAAAGCAGTCCAGGAACAGGGATTTTTTTGGTTTAGAAAACAGCTTGAATATAAGTGCAGCGATAAAGGGATTCAGCTTATTGTGGCTGATCGGTTTTATCCATCATCAAAGCTTTGCAGCTGTTGTGGAAACATCAAAAAAGATCTGAAGTTATCTGACAGAGTTTATAGATGTGCGTGTGGGAATATGATTGACAGAGATTTCCAGGCATCTATAAATCTCAAGACTTATGGAGAAAAATTTGCAGGCTGACACTGAAACGTTAATGCAAATATGTACGGATACGTTAGTCCGGAATTTACGCCTATGGAGAGTACAAGAACTTGTGAGTAGATAGATATTTATATCATCAAAAGCATACTCGTTGAAGTAGGAATGAAACATAGAAGTTTATAACTTTTTATAAGTTTTCAGTAACGGAATAACAATATGCTTGAAAAATATAAAACAGTTTATGAGGGCGGGGAGGGCGAGATCGTCGAAAAGAAATCCAGATTTATCGCCACAGTACGTCCTGTACAGACGGAAGAGGAAGCGTTGGCTTTTATAGAGGAGATGAAGAAGAAATACTGGGATGCCAGACATAACTGTTATGTATATTCAGTGGGAAAGAATCGTGAATATACTCGATGCAGCGACGACGGAGAACCATCCGGAACTGCAGGAAGACCGATGCTGGATGTGATTCTGGGCGAAGATATTTATAATGTGGCTGCGGTAGTTACCAGATATTTTGGCGGAGTTTTACTTGGAACGGGCGGGCTGGTAAGAGCATATTCCAAGAGTCTGCAGGAAGGACTTTCTGCCAGCACTGTGATAGAAAAAACATACGGTATTTCGATGGAAGTGATCACAGACTACACCGGAATCGGAAAAATCCAGTATATTGCCGGAGAACAGAAGCTTCCGATACTGGATTCAGAATATACAGACAGAGTAGTACTGCACCTGCTGGTTCCGTCTGACCAGATTGGCTCAGTGGAGAAAGCCATCACAGAAGGAACGAATGGAAGAGCAAAAATGAAGAAGGAAAAAGACCTTTATTATGCGGTGATTGATGGCGAAGTAAAGATGTTCGAGGACTGAGGTATTAAGAATCCGGAATCCTGCAATCAGCAGTGAAAGCTATAAAAGTGGTAGATAGAAGAAATGAAATATAGATAAAGCCTCATGTGATTTTGAAAGTAACAGTGTGATATACAATCAGTATATTACCGCACTCAAAATCATATGAGGCTCTATTATTTTTTATTGTATGCTGTTTTTAGCATTTCTCCGGTTCCGGATAGTCAATACCAAAAGTATCTACAGTCATAGATTTGATCTTCTGCTCATCAAGAGGACGATCGCTGTAATCAGTATCTTCTTCTGCGATACGGTTTACAACATCCATTCCTTCAATAATTTTACCAAATGCAGCATATGCACCGTCAAGATGTGGAGCGTCTTTATGCATGATAAAGAACTGGCTTCCTGCTGAGTTTGGATGCATGGCTCTTGCCATGGAAAGAACACCTGCTGTATGTTTCAAGTCGTTTTTGAATCTGTTCTGTGTAAATTCACCTTTAATGCTGTATCCCGGACCGCCCATACCGGTTCCGTCCGGGCAACCACCCTGAATCATAAAACCATTGATAACACGATGGAAGATGAGTCCGTCATAGAAGCCCTTTTTTACAAGGCTGATGAAATTGTTTACTGTATTCGGTGCAATTTCAGGATATAATTCTGCCTTCATCACATCGCCATTGTCCATGGTAATAGTAACTACTGGATTTGCCATAGTTTCAAGTCTCCTTTTCAAAAAGTATTGTATTTCCCTGTTCGCTCTATTATAATATGCAAAGGACAATTCTGCAAGAAAAAGGTGGAAAAGATGATTATAGAGACAAAAACACCACAGGAAACATTTGATGTGGGAAAAAAGATCGGAGAGAATGCAAAACCCGGACAGATCTATACACTGACAGGTGATCTGGGAGTAGGAAAAACCGTATTCACTCAAGGCGTCGCAGCAGGCCTTGGAATCACAGAGCCTATCTGCAGTCCGACATTTACCATTATTCAGGAGTATGAGAGTGGACGTCTTCCGCTATACCATTTTGATGTATACCGTATCGGTGATATCGAGGAAATGGAAGAAATCGGATACGATGACTATTTCTTCGGACAGGGAATCTGCCTGATCGAATGGGCAAATCTGATTGAAGAGATCCTCCCGGAAAATCTGATCAAGGTGACAATAGAGAAAGATCTGGACAAAGGATTTGACTACAGAAAGATTACTGTAACCGGTTTGGAAGAAATCTGATCAGAGGGCTGTAGGGATATTGTATGATAAGGACTGTCATAATGAAAGACAGTCAGGAGGTAGAAATGAAAATTTTAGCATTAGACAGCTCAGGAATCGTAGCATCTGTCGCAGTTGTAGAAGATGATACATTGCTGGCTGAATATACAGTAAATTATAAGAAAACACATTCTCAGACTTTGCTGCCTATGCTGGATGAGATTGTGAAGATGACAGAGCTTGAACTGGAATCTATAGATGCCATTGCAGTAGCAGCAGGTCCTGGATCTTTTACAGGGCTTCGTATCGGTTCAGCGACAGCTAAGGGGCTGGGACTTGCATTGAAGAAGCCATTAGTGGCAGTGCCTACGGTGGATGCGCTTGCATATAATCTTTATGATGCGCAGGGATTGATCTGCCCGATCATGGATGCCAGAAGAAAACAAGTGTATACAGGAATTTACAGATTTAAAAATCACCAGCTTGTAGCATTAAAAGAGCAGTGGGCAGCACCGATAGAGGAACTATTGGATGAACTGAACCAGAGAGGCGAAATGGTTACTTTCCTTGGAGACGGAGTGCCGGTATTTCGTGAACTGATCGCGGAGAAACTGCATGTTCCGTATTCCTTTGCACCGGCTCATGTAAACAAACAGAGAGCAGCAGCAGTAGCCGCATTAGGAAGCATTTATTATAAAGAAGGACGCACAGAAACTGCTATGGAGCATGTACCGGAATATCTTCGCGTATCTCAGGCAGAGAGGGAACGTGCAGAGCGGGAAAAAGCGCAGAAACAGGCAGGTGCAGAGGCATGATTCTGCGTGAAATGCTTGTAGATGACCTGGATCAGGTAATGGAAATAGAGCAGGATCTGTTTCATGTTCCATGGACAAAAGAAGGTTTTTTTACTTTTCTTACCAGAGATGATGCCATGTTTCTGGTAGTAGAAGAGAAAGAAAAAATACTGGGTTACTGCGGACTTCTTATGGTCCTGGATGAGGGAGATATTACAAATGTGGCAGTACGAAAAGACAGACAGAGAGAAGGCATTGGTGCGTTTCTGATGCAGAGTCTGATCCGTCTTGCCGCAGAGCGTGATGTCACAACTATTCATCTGGAAGTGCGTGTGGGAAACGAAACGGCGATTCAACTTTATGAGAGAGTGGGATTTACCAGGGATGGGATTCGCAAGGCATATTATAGTGACCCTGTAGAGGATGCGCTGCTTATGACCAGACATCCGCAATAGTGTAATATTGCAAAAATGATGATACCGATTTGTCTGATAACAATCTGGGGTATCAAATCAGGGGAAAAGACTTTTACCCCTGGAGCGTGTTAAAAAAGGCTTTCTGCAAGAGGTGCGCCACAAAGTGGGGTGTGCAGATTGCGGGAATAATTTTTCGAACACGTTCTAAGCAGTAAGATTAAATAAATAGAAATAGAGGAAATATATGTTAGATGTATGCTTAGTTGGAACCGGAGGAATGATGCCGCTGCCGCGAAGATGGCTGACTGCTCTTATGACAAGATACAATGGAAGCAGTCTGCTCATTGACTGTGGTGAGGGCACTCAGGTAGCAATTAAAGAAAAAGGATGGAGCTTCAAGCCGATTGATGTGATCTGCTTTACCCATTATCATGGGGATCATATCAGTGGACTTCCGGGACTTCTCCTTACAATGGGAAATGCAGACCGAACAGAACCGCTTACACTGGTTGGCCCGAAAGGGCTGGAACGAGTGGTAAATGCATTGCGTGTAATTGCACCGGAGCTTCCGTTTGAAATCAAATTTATAGAAATTACCCAGCCGGAACAGGTTATCGAATTGAATGGCTATCGAATCACGGCTTTCAAAGTGAATCATAATGTTCTCTGCTATGGATATACTCTTGAGATTCTTCGACAGGGAAAATTCTCAGCAGAGAGAGCAAAGGAACAGGAAATCCCGCTGAAATTCTGGAATCCTCTTCAGAAAGGGCAGACCCTAGAGGCGGATGGTGTCACTTATACACCGGAGATGGTACTTGGACCTGCGCGAAAAGGAATTAAACTTACTTATACAACGGATACCAGACCAACAGAGTCTATCCTGCGCAATGCAAAGGATTCAGATCTGTTTATCTGTGAGGGAATGTACGGGGAAGATGACAAGGCGGACAAAGCCCGCGGCTATAAACATATGACTTTCCGCGAGGCAGCAGTCCTGGCTCGTGATGCAAAAGTACAGGAAATGTGGCTGACACATTACAGTCCTTCTCTTGTCAGACCGGACGAATTTATGGATAAAGTCCGCGAGATTTTTCCAAATGCGTTTCCGGGAAAAGATGGAAAGAGTGTAGAGTTAAATTTTGAAGAATGAGGAATAGAAAATGAAAGATACATTAATTCTCGCAATAGAGAGTTCCTGTGATGAGACAGCAGCTTCTGTTGTCAAAAATGGCAGAACTATTTTGTCAAATGTGATCTCTTCGCAGATTGCTCTTCATACTTTATACGGCGGAGTAGTTCCGGAAATTGCTTCCCGTAAACATATTGAAAAGATTAACCAGGTAATTGAGCAGGCTCTGTCAGATGCGGGGGTAACGCTGGACGACCTGGATGCGATTGGTGTCACCTACGGTCCGGGACTTGTAGGTGCGCTTTTGGTGGGCGTAGCGGAAGCCAAAGCTATCGCCTATGCAAAGAAACTTCCACTGGTAGGTGTTCATCATATTGAGGGACATGTATCTGCAAATTATATAGAACATCCGGACCTGGAACCACCATTTCTCTGTCTGATCGTATCCGGTGGACATACCCATCTTGTAATTGTTAAAGATTACGGTGAATTTGAAATTCTGGGACGCACTCGTGATGATGCAGCAGGAGAAGCTTTTGATAAAGTGGCAAGAGCAATTGGTCTGGGATATCCGGGCGGGCCAAAGGTTGATAAACTTTCAAAAGAGGGGAATCCGAACGCAATAGAATTTCCTAGGGCTAAAATTGGAGACTGTCCATATGATTTCAGCTTCAGTGGAGTAAAATCAGCGGTATTAAATTATATCAACCATGCGCAGATGACAGGAGAAGAAGTGAACAGGGCAGATCTGGCGGCATCTTTCCAGAAGGCAGTAGTTGATGTATTGGTAGAGCACACTATGCTTGCGGCAAAAGATTATGGAATGACTAAGATCGCAATCGCGGGTGGAGTAGCTTCAAACGGAACTTTAAGAGCAGCGATGGAAGAGGCATGTAAAAAGAATAATTACAGCTTTTACCGTCCGTCACCGATTTTCTGTACGGATAATGCAGCAATGATCGGAGTAGCTGCTTATTATGAATATATAAAAGGAACACGTCATGGATGGGATCTGAATGCAGTTCCGAATCTTAAATTAGGAGAACGTTAAAAATGGCAGAAAAAAATACAGCCATTGTTCTGGCAGCAGGACAGGGAAAAAGAATGCACAGTAAAATACAAAAGCAGTTTCTGAAAATACAGGGCTATCCGGTCCTGTATTATTCCCTGCGCTGTTTTCAGGAAAGTCCACTGATTCAGGACATTATTCTCGTGACAGGAGAGGACGCTCTTTCTTACTGTAAAGAGGAAATAGTAAAAAAATATGGTTTTACAAAGGTTTCAAATGTAATCGCAGGCGGAAAAGAACGCTATGATTCTGTCTATGCGGGATTGTGTGCATGCAAAGATTGCCGATATGTATTGATTCATGATGGAGCAAGGCCGTTTATCACAGAAGAAATTATCGAACGCGGATTAGAGAAGGTGAAAGAAACCGGAGCATGCGTAGTGGGAATGCCATCCAAAGATACGATAAAGCTGTCAGATGCAGAAGGATATGTAAAAGAAACACCAGACAGAAAATGCGTGTGGACGATTCAGACACCACAGATATTTTCTTATGCGCTTATCCGAGAGGCGCATGACAGTATCCGTAAGAAGGATATGAGTAAGATCACAGATGATGCAATGGTAATAGAACATGAAACAGGAGTGAAGGTTGCGCTTGCGGAAGGATCTTACCAGAATATTAAGATCACAACGCCGGAGGATCTCTATATTGCAGAAGCATTCTTGCGTTAGGCTGGTGTACCAACAAGTTGATTTCTTGAACAATCTTACGTCTGAATTTCTTATTTCCGCGTTGTCGTCGGTCGCCGTAGCCACCGCTACGCCTCTCTCCTCCGCCTTGAAATAAGAAAATTTATCCTGCTGGACTGTTTTGGTTGTATTATTTTCTGGAATTGCTATAGAAAAAACAGCGGATTTATGCGGGATTTCAGGGTTTGTTAAAGACTGAGAAAGAAAAAATGAAAAAAATGTAAAAAAGTTGTTGACAGGTGAATACTTTGGTGCTAGAATATCACTTGCGTCGGCGGTGAGAAAACACCAAAGACAAACAACAACATATGGAGAGATATCGAAGTGGTCATAACGAGGCGGTCTTGAAAACCGTTTGTCCGCAAGGGCGCGTGGGTTCGAATCCCACTCTCTCCGCTAGTCAGGTTCAAAAAAGTTGAAAAACTTGAAAAACTTGAAAAAAGTACTTGACAAATAAACGGAAAGTACGATATAATGCATAAGGCTTTTCGAAAGAAAAGTTAAAACCTGATAAAGAGCACGAAAGTGCGAGACGGTTATTTGTGAAATACAAATAACGAATCTAGGGCGTTTGGAGAAGTACCCAAGCTGGCCGAAGGGGCTCCCCTGGAAAGGGAGTAGGTCGTTAATAGCGGCGCGAGGGTTCAAATCCCTCCTTCTCCGTTTCTTTCAAAAAAAGAAAGAAAAAGTTCTTGACAAAGCAAAAAGAGATGTGATAAAATCGAAAAGCTGTTGAAGAGAACAGGTGTTGAAAAAAAATTGAAGAATTTAAAAAAGTTCTTGACAAACTAAAAACAACATGATAAAATAGCAAAGCTGTCGCAAGACAGACAACCTTGATAACTAAACAGTGAAACACATACGATTCTCGAAAATTCTTTACATTTTTAAGAACGGTTGAATAAACCAAAAAC
>NZ_JBQHVP010000018.1:0-81999 GCF_052064435.1 Blautia sp. HCP3S3_B11 | reverse complement strand
TATCTTGGGACAATCCTGTCACTGCCTATTTTAGAAAAAGTAGAAAACTGCGCCACAGCCTTGGCAGGCCATCGCGCAGCGATTTTGTTCACTTCCAATTTGTTGAAGGAAATTGATTAGTATAGAAGGATATGTAAAGAACAAATAGAGTTCTCTTTTTCGAGAGAACTCTATTTTAGAAAAACATTATTTGAGTTGTAAACCGTCTTTGAAGGCTTCACCCACTCTTTTGCTTACTAGATAGTAACCGTGTGTATATGGGTCAAAAGCGATGGCATTTACCAAAGACATATCGAGTTTGCCATCAATCATCACCTTTTCGTCTGCTGTTACATTTACCACTTTTCCGATGACACCAACGCCATATTCATTGTCCTGATATTCAATAAATTCGCATTCCAAGCAAAGAGGGAATTCATTGATAACAGGTGCATCTACGATTTCGGATTTGTTTGCGGTGAGACCACTTTTTTCAAATTTGTTTGATATTTTGTTTCCTGATGTAACCCCAAAATAGTCAGCTTGAACAACATGAGCGGCGTCAGCAATACTGAGTGTAAACGCCTTTCTTGCTTTGATATTCTTTACTGTTTTATGAGTTTCGGTAAGCTGCAAAGCTACGGTGTTGCGTGCTTGCATAGTTCCCCATGCGGCGTTCATAACATTCACGCTGTTATCTTCGTTGTATGTTGCAATCATTAAAACCGGCATAGGGAAAATGCCTTCTGTTATATTAAGTTTCTTTCTCATAAAAAATACCTCGCTTATATTATTGGTTTGACAGAAAGGTTATCTGTATATATAATTATAGTGGGTACAGAAAAAATAACAAGTACTGTCTTTGAATACAGGTACTATTATTAAGGAAAGTGTAAAATGATTAAGAATTATATTGAAAACGCAAATTTTGAAGATACAGGATTCAGTTATACTCTTTCACTTATATCCGGCAAACACAAGATGGTTATATTGTACTGCCTAATGGAATTTGAAGTTGTGAGGTTCAATGAATTAAAGCGTTATTTGAAAAATGTGTCGGATAAAACACTTAGTAACAATTTGAAAGAATTGGAAACGGATAGACTTATTATTAGAAAAGAATATCCCCAGATTCCTCCAAAAGTTGAATATAGTCTTAGTGACCGTGGTAAATCACTTATGGAGGTTTTGGATCAATTATGTATTTGGGGTGAAAAGAACAGAGCATAAACTTTCGTTTGTCGAGGTAAATGGATATGATTTTTAGTGGCATCGGTGAAATATCCGGTGCCATTTTTACATGGAGTCGATAGGTCGGCTCTTTTTGTTAGCAATTTTGAGGAGGGAGGCGCGGTATGGCGGCTAATCAGATCAAATAACCAGTTTTTTGCGAACAAAACTACACAAGCCGTTTTTACTTATATTTATGCGGCTTTTGGGTTTTTGTTCAAAATTATCCGCTGTCAGGGGGAGGGTGGAGATTTTGCAGAGCAAAATACTATCCGACCTTGACAGCAAAAATACAGCATAATTAAGGACTGCCAAAGGGCACACCTGCTCTTTGGCCTTGTCTGCTGGAATCTGGTGGGAAAGGAGGAAACCGGGAAAATGAACAAAACCCCGGCCATGAGAAAAGTTGGTTAGAATTAAGGGTATCACAATAGAAATTGGCGGCGATACCACCAAGCTACAGACAGCCCTTAAGGGTGTGAATACAGAGATCAGGAATACGCAGAGGGAGCTTAAGGATGTGGAAAAGCTCCTGAAGCTGGATCCGGGAAATACGGAGCTGCTGGCGCAGAAGCATAAGCTTTTGGGGCAGGCGGTTTCGGAGACAAAGGAAAAGCTGGAGACGTTGAAGGCAGCAGCGGAGCAGGCGAATACAGCTCTGGCCAATGGAGAGATTTCACAGGGACAGTATGATGCTCTGCAAAGGGAGATCATTGAAACTGAAAATGAATTAAAACGTCTGGAAGAGCAGGCCAATCAGTCGGCTACGGCATTGCAGAAGATCTCTGCCACTGGTGAGAACCTGAAAAATGTTGGCGGGAATATCGAGTCAGCCGGTAAGAAGCTGCTTCCGGTGACGGCTACAGTAACTGCGCTGGGAACTGCTTCTGTAAAGACTGCGGCTGATTTTGAGTCTGCTATGAGCAGGGTGGCGGCGGTCTCCGGAGCAACAGGATCGGATCTGGATGCTCTGTCGGCTAAGGCAAGGGAAATGGGATCAAAGACGAAGTTTTCTGCGACTGAAGCTGCGGAAGCTATGAATTACATGGCTATGGCAGGCTGGAAGACGGAGGATATGCTGGATGGTCTGGAAGGTGTTATGAACCTTGCAGCAGCATCCGGGGAGAGTCTGGGGACGACTTCGGATATTGTAACGGATGCTTTGACAGCTTTTGGTCTGACTGCAAAAGATTCCGGGCATTTTGCAGATGTGCTTGCGGCGGCTTCTTCCAATGCGAACACCAATGTCTCCATGATGGGGGAGACCTTTAAGTATGCGGCTCCCATTGCCGGTGCATTGGGATTTTCTGTGGAAGATACTGCAGAAGCCATTGGACTTATGGCCAATGCAGGTATTAAAGGTTCTCAGGCAGGCACTTCTCTGAGGACGATCATGTCGAATCTGTCCGGTGATGTGAAAATCTGTGGTGCGAATATTGGAGAGATTACGATAGCGACTGCCAATGCGGATGGATCCATGAGAGGTTTATCAGAAATTCTGTCTGACTGTCGTGTGGCATTTGCTGGACTGACAGAATCAGAGAAAGCGGCAGCGGCAGAGACGCTGGTTGGCAAGAATGCCATGTCTGGTTTTCTGGCGCTTATGAATACCGGGGAAGCGGATGTGAAGAAACTTGTCGGGGCGATCGACCATTGCGACGGCAGCGCAAAGAAGATGGCGGATACCATGAATGATAACCTGGAAGGGCAGCTTACCATTTTGAAATCTGCATTGGAAGAACTGGCGATTTCGGTTGGGGAACTGCTGATCCCTGCTCTGAAAGAGATCGTGCAGTGGCTGCAGGGACTGGTCGGGTTTCTGAATTCCCTTCCGGAAGGGGTGAAGAAGGTCATTGTGGTGATCGCACTGGCTGCGGCGGCACTGGGACCGGTACTGATCATAGTTGGAAAAGTGATCTCCGCCATTGGTACGATCATGACTTTGATGCCAAAGATGGCGGCTGCGATCAACATTGCAAAGACTGCTTTTTCCGCATTTAGTGCTGTATTGATGGCAAACCCGATCGCACTTGTGATCACTGCGATTGCAGCATTGGCGGCTGCCTTTATTTATCTATGGAATACGAATGAGAAGTTCCGGCAGTTTTGGATCGACCTGTGGGAAAATATCAGGCAGGTGGCGGTAGCTGCCGGAAAAGCGATTGGGGATTTCCTGAAGAGTGCGTGGGAAGGTATCCGGAATGTTATTCGGACTGTCTGGAACGGGATTGCATCTTTCTTCAGTGGGATTTGGAGTGGGATCCAGAATACGGTCCATACGGTGGTGAATGGGATTGCTTCTTTTCTGAATGCAGCCTGGAATGGGATCAAAGCAGCTGCAGTGGCTGTGTGGAGTGCCATTTCTTCGTTTATCAGGACTACCTGGAATGGTATACAGACTATGATTTCGACTGTGGTGACGGGGATCCGTTCTTTTTTGAGTTCGTCCTGGAATGCAATCAAAGGTGTGATCATGGCAGTGCTGAGTGCGATCAGAACTGCATTTTCCACTGTCTGGAATGGTATCAAAACTGTGGTTACGTCTGTGACAAGTAGGATCAAAGGGACGGTTACGACTGCCTGGAACAGCATCAAGTCCACGATTAATTCTGTACTGAGTTCCATAAAATCTGCTGTGAGTGGTGCATTTGCTGCTATGTGGAGTGGAATCAGAACGACGGTTTCCGGTATTTACAGCACGATCCAGAGCGGGTTTGGAAATGCGGTCAGTTTTATCAAAGGGCTGGCTGCCAGTGCGTTCCAGTGGGGCGCGGATATCATCAATGGGATTGTGAATGGTATCAGGGCTTGTATCGGGAACGTGGTCAATGCAGTTTCCGGTGTGGCATCTACAATCCGGTCTTACCTGCATTTCTCGGTCCCGGATGTGGGACCTCTGACGGATTTCGAGAGCTGGATGCCGGACTTTATGAAAGGGCTGGCAGATGGAATTGAGAAGAGTAAGGGCATGGTGAAGGATGCAGTAAGCGGCCTTGCTGCGGATATGGTCATCAATCCCCAGGTACGAATGGAGCAGATGGCTGCGGCTGGTGGAGGCAATTCTGTATCGGGAGCTGATCTAAGTTCTCTTGTCAGTGCAATCAGGGAAGGTCTTTCCGGTGTGAATGGAAACAGCGGTGATATAGTGATCCCGGTTTATCTGGGAGGTACGATGCTGGATGAGGTAATTGTAAATGCCCAGCAGAGGGCAAATCTTAGAAGCGGAGGAAGGTAAACGATGGCATTTTTTCAGTATTTGAATTTTGACGGCGTGGATATTCCCCTGCCGGACAGTTATGAAGTGGAGATGTCGGATAAGGAAGCAGACAGCGGTGGTGAGACCGAAGCTGGAACTGTTCAGAGAGATGTGGTGAGGGCTGGTGTTGTGAATATTTCTGTTTCTTTTTCTGTCACCCAGAAGTGGCTGAGGCTCCTTACCGGGTATAAACAACAGGAAAAGATTCGGGTGAAGTTCTTTGACCCGGAAACCGTGAGCCAGAAGCAGACGGAAATGTATGTGGACGGGTTTAAGGCAAAACTTAAGAAGGATACTTCTTATAAAGGGCTATGGGTTGTAAGTTTCACGTTGAGAGAACTGTAGGTTTATAATGACTAAATGTGCTTGTGTCGATATAATGATAGACAGAAGAAATTTCGATTTTATGAATTTTAAAAGATGCACAGGCTATAAACTTGCGCATCTTTTTCATTAACGATTTCGGTATTCACGAGGAGAGCAGAGATATATTTCTTTGAATGATTTAGAGAAATAACTATTGCTGTCAAATCCGCATAGTTCATAAATGGTTTGAATGGAATAAGAGCTGTTCTTAAGCATGTATGCTGCGTTTTGCAGTCTGAAATTTTTAAGATACTTTATTGGTGAAATGTTGACAATTGACTTAAAACACCTAAGCACTTCACTTTTACTAACATTCGCAACCATTGCCAAGTCATCCAAGGTTATGTTTTTTGAATAGTTGGCATGGATATAATTTAGAATTATTTGAACTCGATCTTCCAATAGAAGATTTACTGAACTGGATGAGACGGAATCTGCTTGATGGACATGGCTTAGTACAGCAAAGTAGTCAGATAATAAATTTCTAACGCTTATTTCATAATCCTCTGGCTCGTGACGTATAATTTCCCAGGTATTTCTTATAATATGTTCTAATTTGGGAAAGAAATCTGCATCCGATTTCCAGATAAAGTCCCTGAAATTTGTACTGTGAATGATAGGATGCAAATATCTTTTGTAATAGATGCTGTCAGTATTGCTGCTTATTACAGAACTGTCAAATGCAATAGATCTAAACACTGAGGAATGAGTGGGAGTCTGATTTCTCATAGCATGCAAAACATTTGTGTTTATGAAAAATAAGTCTCCTTTAGTTAGCGTATATTTTCGATTGCCGCTTTCTAATAAAACAGTCCCTTCTTCGATATATCCTATTTCAATTTCTGTATGCCAGTGCCAGTTGACAAAGTTTTCGGTAACATCATCTCTGTAAATAGCGACAGGAAATTCAAGTGTTCCGTGAGTTCCGGTTTCATTTATATTGAATGGTGATGTCTGATTTGATAAAGATATACATGATGAAAGTGCCATAACAACTCCTTGTGGTGATATAGTTACAATATATGATGATTTTATTACTTCCATAATATAATAATTGCGATATAATTACAATAGTTGCATTAGCAATAAATAAAAATCAAAGGAGAAAGTGGATGATGTTTGATAATTTTAATTGGATTAATGAAGGTGAGATAAAAATCGAAGAGAATAAGGTTGTGATAAAAGCACCTGCTTTGACAGATTTCTTCTGCGGAGGAAGTACAACAAGTGAAGAAGGAATTCTTCCTGAGTCACTTTGCAATGCTCCATATTTTTATACAGAGGTTAAGGGTGATTTCGTTCTTAATGTAAAGGTATCTCATGATTTTAAGGAAACTTACGATTCTGCTTCTGTCATGATTATGCAGGATATGGAAAACTGGGCGAAATGCTGTTTTGAACTTACGGACTTTGGTACACATGCTGCTGTAAGTGTTGTAACCAAGAATGGAGAATCTGATGATGCAAATGGATGCGATATCGAAGGACAAAACTTTGCATATCTTAGAGTTTGTCGTGTAGGCAGAGCATTCTCGTTCCATTATTCGCTAGACGGAGAACACTTCCATATGACAAGATATTTCTTAATGAGAGACGCTGAATCAGTAAAGGTAGGTTTACTTGCTCAGGCTCCTACAGGTCAGGGAGGAGACAGAATTTATGAGAATCTTTCTATAGAAAGCAAAACTGTAAAAAATATTAGAGCTGGCGAATAAAAATGGAAGTAAAGAAGAATTACAAAAAGACACAACTTGCATGTTATTTGGGATTTGTAACGCAGGCTATATGTGCGAATTTTGTGCCGCTGTTGTTTATAACTTTTCATGATGCCTATAATATATCCTTTGGCATGCTTGCACTAATATCAACATGTTTCTTTGTTATTCAGTTGATAGTTGATTTCTTATGTGCTGGGATAGTAGACAAACTGGGATACCGCTCATGTGTTATCGCAGCGGAGATTACATCAGGACTTGGACTTGTAGGCCTAGCTGTTTTACCGGATTTATTGTCTGAGCCTTTTTATGGAATTCTTGTATGCGTCATTATATACGCCATAGGAAGCGGCTTGACGGAAGTACTGATTAGTCCGATTGTTGAGGCATGCCCATTTGAGAATAAAGATACAATGATGAGTCTGCTTCATTCCTTTTATTGCTGGGGATGGGTTGGAGTTGTATTATTATCCACGGTTTTCTTTACTGTTTTTGGTATAGAGAACTGGAGAATAATGGCATTGATTTGGTCCATTATACCGTTGTATAACATTTATAATTTTGCAACCTGTCAGATAGAACCATTGGTTGAAGAAGGCAAGAGCATGACAATGCTGGAGCTTTTCAAAACAAAAGCATTCTGGATTTTTATTGTTCTTATGATTTGTGCTGGTTCTTCTGAAATAGCAATGGGCCAATGGGCATCTGCATTTGCTGAATCAGCATTACATGTTTCCAAGACATTTGGTGATTTAGCAGGACCTTGTGGCTTTGCGGTATGCATGGGAATTAGCAGACTACTTTATGGAAAATTCGGCGAAAAAGTTGATTTGACGATTTTTATGATGGCATCAGGTGTGATGTGCCTTGTGTGTTATTTGGTTGCCGGATTAGCTGGTATTCCGATAGTAGGATTAATAGGATGTGCCTTGTGTGGTTTTTCAGTAGGTATCATGTGGCCTGGTTCTATTAGTATTTCATCACAGATCCTTCCAACTGGAGGTACAGCAATGTTTGCACTTCTTGCACTTGCAGGAGATTTAGGCGGAGCTATGGGACCGGCTATTATTGGAAATGTGTCTCAAAAAGCTGCTAATGATTTGCAGGCAGGAGTACTAGCGGGAATAGGTTTTCCTATCGTTTTAGTAATTTCGGTATTCTATATTCGGAAGAAGTATAGATAGCAATGAAAATTGAAATTTAGAAAATAAGGTATGAGGCATCAGTCATTAAGTTGGCTGGTGCTTTTTTCGTGGGAAGGAAGGTGATCTTTTGTATCCGGTGAGTGAGGAATTCCTGCAGGCGGTGCAGGAGAACACAAGAAGATATTATTGGACAGGAAGGATAACGACAACGAAAGGTGCCTCGTATGAGTTCGGAGCTGATGATATCGTAAAGGGAAGTGGTTATTTTTCCAGTCAGTGCTGCGGTTCTACTGAGATTGAACTTGGTACGGTGTATGCAGCGGAGATGGGGATTACACTTTTATCTGACATTGACAGATATACTTTGGAAGATGCTCTGGTGGAATTGTTCTATCATCTAAGACTGTCGGATGGCTCTTATGAAGAGGTACCAATGGGAATCTTTGAGGTGTCGGAGGCTAATCGAAATATCAAGACTTTGGAGCTCAAAGCCTATGATTACATGCTCCGGTTTGATAAGAGCTTCAATGGCTTTGAAACCATCGGCACGGTGTATGATTTTGTGAGCCTGTGCTGCAAGGCCTGTAAGGTGGAGATGGCACAGAGTCAGGAAGAATACGAGGCGATGCCAAATGGAACCGAGCTGCTTTCCATTTATACAGAAAATGATATTGAGACCTACCGGGATGTGCTCTATTATGTGGGGCAGGTTCTTGGTGGGTTTTTCTGTATCAACCGAGAGGGTAAGCTGGAGCTGAGGAAGTATGGCAATGAGCCGGTGATGGAACTGGAAACGAAGCACCGCTTTACCAGCAGCTTTTCTGATTTCATCACAAGATATACGGCGGTTTCTTCCACCAACATGAAAACGGAAATGGCAGAGTATTATCATCTGGATCCGGATGACGGGCTGACAATGAATCTTGGTGTGAATCCTCTGTTACAGTTTGGTCTTAAGGAAACCAGAGAGCAGCTGTGTATGAATATCCTGAATGATTTGTCAGTTGTGGATTATGTGCCTTTTGATTCGGAAACAACAGGAAATCCTGCCCTGGATTTAGGAGATGTGATCCGGTTCAAGGGAGGACAGGCAGACGAAAACAGGATATCCGCCATTACTTCCATGCAGTGTAAGATAGGCGGGAAGCATACACTGAAAGGTGTTGGTAAGAATCCGAGACTGGCACATGCTAAGTCAAAGAATGATAAGAACATCAGCGGTTTGCTGAACCAGATCATAGACAATAAGGAAGCTGGCAAGATTGGTATTCATACCTTTACCAATGCCAGTTCTTTTACGGTAGGCGAGAGTGATGTGAAGATTATTTCCATCGAGTTTGCACCGAATGAAGCGGTTATGGCGCAGTTCTTTGGATCTGTGATTGTGGGAGTGAATGCAGACCAGGTGGAAAGGTATGTGGTTGCAAGAGGGGATGTGCTGATTCCTTCGGTGGAAGTGGAAGAAGTTTTGGCAGAGGGTACTGCAGGTAATGAGGAAACTACGGATAGCGGAACAACTGGTAGCGGAACAACTGGTAGCGGTGCTGCGGGGACTGATGTTGTGGATGAAACCGGTGGAGGTTCAGATAGTGCTGTTGCAACAGAAGAACCTGTTGTGATTGGCAATACAAAAGAACAGACATTATCTGTGGAGCTGCCTGTGGTCTGGAAGGAAGACGGTCAGGTGGTGGTTCATTTTACCTTTGAGTTCAATGATAACATCATCGAGATTCATCAGCCGGAGGAGACCTGGCATTCCGGGAAGCATTCCATCATGCTGTATTACACGATTGAGAATCTGGTGGCGAATTACAGAAACATTTTTAATGTATATGCCAGAGCAACAGGTGGAACGGTTACGGTGGATACCGGAGATTGTCTTGCCGCGATTATGGGTCAGTCAATGGGTGCCGGTGAATCCTGGGATGGAGAGATCAAACTTACGGAAACCATTAAGAAGGTGAAACTCGGTGGTGTGCTTCAGATGGCTGCTGTTGATGAGAATATCACCTGGAAGATTGATGAGCTTGTGAAGAGAACCTACAGTGATGTGGTTCATGGAAGATTTTGGAATCGGTGCATTTGCGATGCCGGTGGAAAGGTAGGTAAGGATGAAGCTGAAAGGAAATATGGTCATCGAGATGATCGATGATGCCACCGGGGAAGTGGTGGAAAGAGTTCAAGAAGAAAATATGGTGACGAATGCAGTAAATCATATCCTGGGATTGAATCCTATGGGTATTTTTTATTCTGTGGCCGGGGAGTACGATACGCATTTGCTCTGGAATGATAATCTGATTCCCATCTGCCCTAACATGATTGGGGGCATACTGCTTTATTCGGAAGCTTTGACAGCGGATGCGGACAATATTTATCCATCCACAAATAAGCTTCCGGTGGCATATGCCTCCAACGATGTCAATGCCACTGCAGACGTGGCAAGGGGAAGTATGAATCTGACAGAGAGTAAGCCACTTGATAACGGTTACCGGTTTGTGTGGGAGTTTACACCAAGCCAGGGGAATGGAACCATTGCAGCGGTGGCACTGACTTCCAAGCAGGGCGGTGTGGCTGCTTATGGCAGTATGGAGAATTCCAAGGCTGCATTTTACCAGATTATGGAGACCAGACTGGAAACACAGACCGTGGAGGAGCTTGCAGAGCTGTTCAGTGCGGTGGAGGTGGATTTTGAGAACAATATCCTGATCAGTATGCGGTTCCAGGACAGCTCTGTGATTATCCATAAGAGAAGGCTTCCGGTGTTTACACTGGGGCTGAATGACAGACTGAACGATACCACGAATGACCTGCTGGAAGAGAAGGTGATTCCCTGCAGTACTTTTAAGTTTATTGGAAGCTATACACCTTATGGAGATTTTCTGGACGGGCATGACGGATACTGGTATGGGTTTGTTAATCAAGCAAATTCCTCAGGGGATGCCAAGATGTACTGGGTGAAGATTAAGAAGGATGATTACACCATGAGCGGCAATAAGATCAGTGTCAAAACACTGGATTTAAGCGGGGACTTTGCAAGAATTGAAGAACAGCTATATAGAATCGCGAAGGACTACTTTGGTGATACAGTGGATACGCACTTCTATATGAAAGGCCGCGGTTGTGATGGTATCGGTGTTCGTAGTGGTAAGAGTGGCTTTATGCTTTTGGCAGGAAGCTGTGTATCACAAAAAAGCGCCAGTTCCACATGCCCGGAGCACATCCTTCGTCTTAGAGAAGAATACTCCAATAAAATACAGAATGCTGTATTGACTGAGAATGTAATATTTCATTCAGCTTCTGCAGCAGCCAGTTTCCTCATGATGGCAAATGTGAATGGAAACCTTGCATGGAAAACCAAAGAGGGTACTTGTTTAGGTGAATATAGAAAGAAATATTAATTGCAAAGGCAGCGGCGTAGGTTCCAAAAGCCTGAGGGGCCGCGAGCTTATAAAGTCTAATATGTTTCCTCATACATAGGCAGGTTGATTCATGCCTGTGTACTATGGATAAAATCTCATTGTCTTGTGCCATGTTGAGACGGTTGTTCTTCTGTCACGAAACAAGGAATAAAGTACAGAAATAGGCTTAAAATAAGGGATTCCGAGAGATTTGCTGACATTAGCAGTTTCCCGGAATCCCTTTTCTTTTTGTTTTGACGATAGTCCTGTAGTCTGGGTTTTGATAGGGTTGAGACAATAAACTACTTTTTTCACTGTTGAGACAATAGGACTATTGTCAGCATGAGTCGTAGAAATAGTCCTACATCACGCAAAAAGTAGAGCATAACTTTGGTGATATTACATACTCGAACTGACTGGCTGTCGTTATGTGTATACGATAGTTGTGCGGTCTGGTGAAGTTTTTTGATGCGTAAAGTCACCAATATCCTCCCCCTATTTTTCAGTACATCTGATGAATTGCTATTTTCCCCAAAAGTGATATAGTTCTATAACTGACAAAGGCTATTAGGCAGAAAAGAGGGATTAATTATGGTAAATAAACAGGATTCATACTGGATGGAATGTACACTTGACGAAACAGTAGATCGGAAGGTGTGTGAGTATTTGAGAGGACACCACGCAGAGTATCGTAACGCAAAACAGAGAATAATGGAATTGCTGGAGCAGTATCCGAATGTACATGCCGTGTTTGAGACGGAGGATGGGGTTACGCTGACAGCAAAAGAACATGAGATATTACACACATATTTCGAACTGGAAGATAGAGTGGAAATGATAGAGAGAGAATATCATTTCTATATGGGGCAGTCCATGATGTTTTCCTACGGAAATATGCTTGCAAAATTGAAGAAAGAAATCATGAATCCAGAAGAAGGAGCAGCAGGCCGTCTTCTGGATTTTTTCATGGAAACAAGAACCGATGAGTTGGAAAAGGAATTGAGGACACAGAATCAGCAGTACCGGGAAGCATTGGACGAGATCAATAAATACGAAGAGGAAATACAGAAATTGAACCTTTCCAAAGCGGTGAGGGTTCAAATTGACCGCTATGTGAGTGCGATAAACTGGCGATGGGTACTATGCTGGGATTACCTGTACAAATCGGGCATGAAGGATGTACTGCTTCTCATTGAGAACCGATAGAATTATGCACAGTCTGTGATACACATTTTTGTGGCAATTATGTGTTGAAATCAACTTGCTATTTTCTGCTGTCAGAGAGAATATACACCTACCAAAACAAAATGGGAGATTTTGCAGATGAGCAGAGATTGGACGAGAGAAGAACTGAACGCAGCAAGCGAGATGATGAAGCAGAATAGTCACATGGGATTTGAGGAATTCTGCCAAGCCTTAGCGCAGAATCAGCCAGTCAGCTTCGAGTTGGCAGAAAGAAGCCGAAAGGAACTGGTGAAGGACATCAGTGAAATCCTGGGCGAAAAGGCAGAATACATGAGGATGCCGACCTGCGCCTACCGAGTTGGTGGTTACACCATCGCCAAGGACGGCACACTCACCTGGGAAGCGGATGATGATGCGGAGGTCCTTTTGCGAGCACTGACCGCCAGAGGATGGGATTATGCAATCGTGATTGATACTGCTGTGACCGAAGAAACGCAGCCGGAGGTAAAAGCCGAACCAGACGCATCTGCCGAAGAAAACACATGTGGAGAAGCGGAAGCCGACACCTACGGTTTTTGCATTGAGTTGCCGGATGAAGCCCTGCCGGATGCTGCCCGTGTGAATCTTGACCGCCTCATTGAAAGCAAAGGAAATCTACTGCGGAAGGCACTGGGGACGGATACAATTGTCTACAAGATAACCGATGGTAAGATTCGTTTCCTTTGGTTCCACATTTCCAGCAGCCCGGAGGAAGTCACCGCTTACACACAGCTGATTACCGCCCTTGTGGAGATGGCGAAGAACAGCAAGCGGATTACCGCGAAGGAGCGGACGGTGGAGAATGAGAAGTACGCCTTCCGGTGTTTCCTGCTCCGATTGGGATTCATCGGTGCGGAGTACAAGCAGACCTGCAAGACGCTCCTAAAAAACTTTGAGGGGAGCAGCGCCTTCCACACTCAGGAAGCCGCCGATAAGTACAGGGCAAAGCAGGAAGGGAAAAAGGAGGACGAGAATCGCAGCGAGGAGGATGCAGCATGTTTGGAGTAATGCAGAAACAGGTGGAGCGGTACCCGAAGGGAACCCGACTGAAGCTGATTTCCATGGAGGACCCACATGGTGTTCCAATGGGAACGGTAGGTGAGGTCGATTTCATCGATGACGCTGGACAGATTCACATGAAGTGGGAGACTGGAAGCTGCCTGGCCCTGATCCCCGAGGTGGACCGGTTCCGACGGCTTTAAGAAACTATATGCAGTAGAAACGCCATGATATACACAAGAACAGGCACAATATCTTGTGTAGTATATGTTACCGAAATGACTTGATATATCTCCTGAAAAGAGCGAATATACACACACCGAAAGGGAATACACAGCGCAAAAGCGAAGGAGATAATCAAAATGATGAACATGGAAAACGCCAAGACCCAGACCTTTGGGGTAGAAATTGAGATGAACAACCTCACCCGCAGAGAAGCAGCGAAGCTTGCCGCAGAGTTCTTCGGAACCGGCAGATACGAGGACACCGCCAGACGGAACGGCTACTGCACCTGGAGCGCCTGGATGGCGGACGGCAGAGAGTTTAAATTCCAGAAGGATGTGTCAATCGCCGGACCGGATTCCCAGAAATGCGAGATGGTCACTCCCATCCTCACCTACGAGGACATAGAAACCTTGCAGGAGCTGGTCAGAATCCTCCGCAGAGCCGGAGCTCGAAGTGATGCCACACGGGGTTGTGGAGTGCATATTCACATCGGAGCAAAGGGCCACACCCCGCAGACCCTCAGAAACCTGGCCAACATCATGGCAAGCCACGAGAGCCTGATTGCCGAAGCCCTGGATTTGGATCACGGAAGAATGAACCGGTACTGCAAAACGGTTGACCCCAAGTTCCTGGAGGTCCTCAACAAGAAGAAGCCCGACACCGTGGCAGGGTTCGCGGACATCTGGTACACCACCCAGGACGCGGAATACGGCAGAAGCTATCACTACAATTCATCTCGGTACAGAATGTTGAATTACCACGCGACCTTTACCAAGGGGACGGTCGAGTTCAGATTGTTCCAGTTTGATGCACCAGCCGATGGAAAACTCAACGGCCTCCACGCAGGGCAACTCAAGAGCTACATTCAGCTTTGCCTGGCCCTCAGCCAGATGGCGAAGGAAGTCAAGTTCGCAAGCGCCAAGCCCCAGCAGCACGAGAACCCCAAGTACGCGATGCGCACCTGGCTCCTTCGGTTGGGATTCATTGGCGACGAGTTCAAGACCGCACGAGAGGTTCTGACCAAGAGACTGCGCGGCGACGCAGCCTTCAGAACCGCAAGATAAGGACATAGTGCCTTATCCTCCTACCTGGCCCGGGTTCGAGCCTTTAGGTGGTAGAAGGGTAAGGAAGTGTGCCCTTAGAAAGGAGACAAAAGGATATGAAGTATTATTTGGTGTATGGCAGCAACCTCAGCATCAAGCAGATGCAGATGCGCTGCCCTGGTGCGATTCCGGTTGGAAAGATGATTCTGAAAGGCTACGAGTTGCTGTTCAAGGGGAGCAAGACAGGCTCCTACCTCACTATCGAGAAGAAGAAGGGCGGTAAGGTCCCGATGGGAATCTGGCAGGTGAGCGAACAGCACGAAAAGGCCCTGGACCGCTATGAGGGGTTCCCGGTATTCTACTACAAGAAGGAGATCCCAATTACCGAAGGCCGGAAGACCTTTGTGTACATCATGCATGAGGACAGACCCTTCGGCATTCCAAGCGCCTACTACATCGATGTATGTAGAATCGGCTACCAGGATTTTGGCTTTGATGAGACCTACCTTATCAAAGCCATCAAGAAAAGCAAGGAGGCGGCGACGATATGAAGACAGAGGAAATCATGAACCGAACCTGCCCGGTGTGCGGCAGGGAGTATCACGAGCCCCCAGTGCTTTCGCGGGTCGACAACCAAACCCTGATATGCCCGGACTGCGGTGTGCGGGAAGCACTTAACAGCATCGGGGTAGCGAAAGCCGAGCAGGAAGAAATCCTTGGAATCATCCACCGGGTGGGGCGCAATCATGTTTGATTTGCTCGACGCGGTAAACTACTGCTCTGATTGGGATTTATCGGGGATGAATAGGACACACGGAGAGTGCTGCTGAAGAACTTCGACGGCAATTCCGCATTCCGTAATAAAAAGTAAATAGCGAACACAGCACAACCCCTCACCTGGGATTTCTTGGTTGAGGGGATTTTTTTGCTCTTTTTACAAAAACTTGTGCGAAATTCGGAAAATCAGAGTTTTTGGCTACATAGCTGACAGAAGGAAATGGATTCCTTAAGTTGCAAAGTGCTTCTGAATATTTTGAAGATTTTTTCAGAAAAGCAACTCGAAATTGGGATTTTTTCCTCTTTCAAATATATAGCTGTCAGAAGGGGAGCAAACTTGCAAATTCTTCCGTGATTCTGGGTAGCAGTTGTCCAGAGAAGATATGAAGAGAGCAAGATTCCGGCTTCTCCCGTGGCTATCAGACGGAGGAAAAAATTTCTCTGAAAGCACCGAAAAATGTCCGTTTCTTCCATTTCCAATACATAGTTGTTGGAAGGAAGGGGTTCCCTCAAATAGATTTGTAAAGAAATCCAAAAAATTCTTACTTTTGAGGATTTCCAATACATAGCTGACAGAAGGGAACGGATACCAACCGAAAGCAATTGCCTTTGAATAAAACATTTACAACTTTTTTCTCCGAAATTCGGAATTTGGGAAGTTAGGGCTGCATAGCAGGTGGAAGGACAAGGCAATCGGAATTTCTTCATCTCTCGGTTACATAGCTGCTGGAAAAAACGGAAAAACACGATTCAGGCTGTCCGTAAAGAGATGAAGGGAAGATAACAAGGCCCTTCAGAAAGGAGTGATGAAAAATGAATACCACAGGAGGTGCGCCACCATGAAAACCCTGGAAAACGAAAAAATCTGGGTATGTTGGTACTACAGTACCCGTAAAGGCAAACGCACCAAGGTTCCAATCGCTGCAAGCGGATGCACTACAGGCACGGACGAATCTTATAGGTGTACATGGGTGACAAAAGCGGAGGCTGAGAAAGCCGCCAAAGAAAAACACTATGACGGCATCGGTTTTGTTTTGCCCCCTGGATACTTCTTCTTGGATATCGATAACCGGGCGAGGGATGACCCGTTTGTGCAGATGATGCTTGAGCGGTTCTCGTCCTATGCGGAATACTCCGTGAGTGGAAATGGTATCCATATCTACGGCAAATGCGACACATCCAGGATACCGACCTATATCGATAGCAAGGGAAAGACACGGCTCAGTCGGGAGTTCTATATGAAGGCCCCCAACGATGTGGAACTCTACTACGGCGGCATTACAAACCGTTTTGCCGTATTCACAGGGAATGCCATCCGGGTTGTTCCGCTCTGCGATTGTACGGAGGCTCTTCTCACCACCCTGGATAAGGATATGCGGAGGAAGAAGCCAACCCAGAAATCAAAGAAAAGAACATCTGCCCCGGTCACACACGAGGCGGATGCGGATTTCGATATCATTGCAGACCTCCGCAAAGCCAAGAACGGTGAAAAGTTCATTGCCCTATATGACAAGGGTGACATGAGCGAATATCTCCATACAGACGGCACAGTAGACCAATCTCGTGCGGACTGTGCCCTGTGTGCTTTGATTGCCTTTCGTGTCGGACCCGACCCGGTTACCATCGACAGGCTGTTCCGTGGTTCTGCTCTCTACCGTGACAAGTGGGAGCGGGAGGATTATCGGACAAGCACTATCGAGAAGGGTATCGAAGTCTGTAACGGTGTGTTCCACCGCAGCGTGATGCCAGCCCCGGAGTTTATCGTCTTTGACGGAAAAGGCGTACCGCATATCAGCATTCCGCTTCTTGCCAAGTACACCAAAGAGCATTTGCACTACATCCTCGTCCGTAATGACGGCAAAGAATCTGTTCGGCTCTATGTATATGAGAACGGAGTCTACCGCCTTTATGCATCGGATATGCTCCATGCCGTTATCAAGGGGTACATCGAGGAATATGACTTCTCTCTGCTTCAGATGAGTGCTGTGTATGGTGCGGCGGGCATTATTACCACCGATCTCAATTATGTCAAGCAGGATGAACTGAATGCCGATGAAGGGATCATCAACTTCCAGAACGGATTACTCCGGCTGAAGGATATGAAGCTTCTGCCCCATAGCCCGGATGTGTATTCCACCATTCAGCTGCCCTGTGAATGGCACGGAGACCCGATGCCGACACCCGTTTTTGACCGGTACCTCGCAAGGCTTATGGATAGTGACTCGGAGATGATAAATCTCTGCATCGAGATCGTCGGAGCAGTCATTTCCAATGTGAAGTGTTTCCGTATGAAGAAATCCGCATTTTTTGTGGGTGACGGGAACACAGGCAAATCCCAGTTAAAGAGCCTGGTAGAGTGCATCCTTGGTGCCAAGAACTATATCGGTATCGACCTTCGGGAAATCGAAGCCCGGTTCGGAACAGGTGCAGTCTACGGAACAAGGCTTGCCGGAAGTGCGGACATGAGCTTCATGTCTGTGGGCGAACTGAAGACCTTCAAGAGCCTGACAGGCGGTGATCATGTTATGGCTGAGTTCAAAGGGATGCCGCTCTTCACCTACCGTTATGACGGATTTCTGTGGTTCTGCATGAACCGCTTACCGAAATTCGGTGGGGATGACGGCAGATGGGTGTTCGACCGCATCATGGTTCTGAACTGCCCCAACGTAATACCGCTTGAGGAGCAGGATTCACAACTACTCGAAAAGATGATTGCCGAGCGGGACGGCATCGTATTCAAGGCAGTTATGGCTCTGAAAAAAGTCATCGCAAACGGCTACCGCTTTACCGAGCCGGAAAAAGTCATCGCAGCAAGAAAGGCATATCTGGAAGAAACGAATACCGCCCTGGCATTCTGGAACGAGTGCGTGGTGGAGCGCGAAAATCGGAAGATTACCGATAATTGCACTACCGGGAAAATCTACGATGTCTATAGGGCTTGGTGTCAGGATAACAACAACGGCTATGCCAAAACAGCCAGGGAGTTCCGAAACGCTATAGCCGACCACCTTGGTAAGGAGCATACCGATCTGATTACTCATACGAGGAACGGAAGTTTTTATCTGGATTACACCCTGTCCCACAACGCTCGCGAGCATTACAGCAAGGCATACGGCTATGATTCTTCGGATTTTCTTACCTGATGTGACAGCTGTGATAGTCACGTGACGATGCCCATCAAGTACTGTCACACGAAAAACCTCGATATTTCAAGGCTTTTCGAGGTTTTGTGACAGTGTGACAGTACTTTTCACTTTTGAAACAGGAAAACAAAAAATGTATGTATGCGATGCACGGCGGTGTGATGAGCATCCCTCTGTGGGGATAGATTTCAGAGTACTGTCACATCACGCAATCACAGAGAGGAGATGGTGCCTTTGATTGCACAAACTTATGTGGCATCAAGCATATAGGAAGCAAAATATATTGCAGTGAAGAAGCAATATCAATTCTCCACTTACTACAATGTGAGCGACCGTAGAGGCGGTCTAAATCTCTACGGATGCCTTCCTGCTTAACGGTGCCGCAATCGCACAGAAATTCAAAGCGTATTCAAAGGTAAAAAACCAAGAAATCAAACAGAAATGGAGGACAACAGGATGTCTAAAGACGGAACGAACCGTGGCGGTTCTCGCCCCGGTGCAGGCAGAAAGCCGAAAGCATTAACTGAAAAACTGGCCAATGGCAATCCCGGAGGCAGAAAGCTGACCACGGTGGACTTTGGAAGTGATGCCGCAGACTTGCAGGGTGCCGAAATGCCCCATGTCAAGGATTATCTGAAAGCAAAGCAGAAGGACGGTAGTGTCACATGTGCCGAGGATATTTTCAAGGAGACCTGGGAGTGGCTGCATGAGCGCAAATGCGACCAGCTGATTCCTACCCAGCAAATTGAGCAGTATGCCATGTCTGTGGCTCGTTGGATTCAGTGTGAGGAGGCTGTGTCCGAGTATGGCTTCCTTGCCAAGAAACCTACGGGAACCGTGATCTCCTCGCCCTATGTGACGATGGGGCGGGAGTATATGAAACAGGCCAACACCGCCTGGTACCAGATCTACCAGGTGGTGAAGGAGAACTGCACTGTGGAGTTCAATGGACTGACTCCGCAGGATGATGTGATGGAGCGTCTGCTCCGTGCACGTTCGGGTAACAGAATTTAAGGATTATGGAGGAAAATTACAATGAAAGAAATCAAGACTGTGAATGAGCTGATGGCGCATCTGGAAGAACTGAAACACAACCTCACCGGGGCGAAGCCTGCTGTGGATGTCACTGAGGAACAGAAGAAGGCAAAAGCGGCCTATAACAGTGCCTTCTGGGAGCATATGTATTCCGGTATTCCTGCGAATACACTCCGTGATGGCGGTGACACGGCAAAGGGATTCCTTGTGCCGGACACTTATGAAGATAAGCTGGTGGAAACCTTGAGGGAAGCAAACTTCCTTCGCAGCATCGGTACGGTGTTGAATACCACACAGGACTTGCATGTTCCGGTTGTGATGAAAAACGGAGATGCCCAGTGGATCGGTGAAACAGAACGCTATTGCAATGCAGATATTGAATTTGGCGAGATCGTTCTCGAAGCACACAAGTTGGGAACAATGACACTTTTGTCCGAAGAACTTCTGGCGGATTCCGGCATTGATCTGGAAGCATATATTACCCAGGAATACAAAGAGCGTATTGCCGTCTCGGAGGAAGAAGCCTTCCTTGTAGGTGACGGTATCGGCAAGCCTCTTGGGTTGGTACATCAGGCTGAGGTCGGCACGACTACTGAGCAGAGCGGAAAAATCAGCATGGACGATATGATTGACCTGGTGCATTCCGTAAAACAGGCATACCGCTACCCGGATTCGGCTGTCTTTGTAATGTCGGAGGATGCCTATCATGAACTTCGTAAAACCAGATACTTTGATGGCAGATATATCTGGAATCCGAAGTTTAAGGACGATGGATACGATACGCTGTTCGGACATCGTGTATTTGTGTCCAACTATATGTCTGAAATCGTTCCTGGCAGCAAACCTGTTCTGTTTGGTGATTTCAGCTACTTTTGGATCGGTGACCGTGGCAAGCGCAACATTAAGCGGCTGAACGAAGCCTATGCCAAGTTCGGACAGGTAGGATTCCTGCTCTCGGAGCGTGTGGATTCCAAACTGGTACTGAAGGATGCGGTTAAGACTCTGAAGGTCGCAGAGTAATTTGAAGATGGGGGTGGGCGTTTTTGCCCACCCTCTGTAGAAAAACATTACATGGAGGGACAACCGATTCCCTCAGACAGGAGGCATTATGAATAATATTGAAACCGAAGTGGAAGTCAGATTGCCTGTCAGCGAGAAATATCTGCTGTCCATCCGTGAATCCGCAGCATATTTCAACATCGGCATCAAGAAGATGCGTAGACTGGCAGAGGATAACCTGGGCGGATTTGCTGTGTTCAGCGGAAACCGCTATCTCATAAATCGCACAAAATTCGAGCGTTTTATCGAGCAATCTTCTGAGATATAATTCTGTTTTATCTGCCAATAGTAGTTGACTTCTTGGGAATAGTACGGGAATATACGATGACCCAAGAAGTCACGCTACGAAAGGAGGATTGGCAGATGGAAGAAAAGAAAAATGCATGGGGCAAGACCAACAGCATCCCCATCAATGAGAAGTATATGCTTTCCATCCGGGAGGCATCCGATTACTTCGGTATCGGTATCAAAAACATGAGAAGGCTGGCAGAAAACAATACCAACAAGTTCGCACTCTACTTCGGCAACCGATACCTTATCGTTCGGCATTTGTTTGAGGCATATATCATGGAGTGCCTGAACAACGGAGGCATGGAGGAGGTGTGTGAATGCGAAGACCAAGAATAGAAGAAAAGGAAACCTTGACGGTTGAGGAGGCTATCAGCCTCTTCGGACTCAGCCGGAGAAAGTTCTGGAAACTGATGAATGGAATGGACACGATTCCGTTCCTTGCGATGTATGGGAGCAGACGGCTCATCATCCGGTCGGAACTGGAACTGTGGCTTAAAAATCATCCACATGAAAAGGAGGCGTTGAAGAATGGCACGTACAGGAAGACCGCCCAGGAGGCGTGATGCAAAGAACCGCGTTCTCCGCAGAGGAGAATCCCTCCGGGCAGACGGGAAATATCAGTTCAAATACTATGTAAACGGAAAACCGAAGTTTGTATATAGTTGGCGGCTTGAACCGACTGATAAGCTTCCCCAGGGCAAAAAGCCCTGCCTTTCCCTCCGGGAACTGGAGAAGCAGATCGGATACGACCTCGACAACCAGCTTGACCCCACAGGAAAGAATCTATCGGTCATAGAACTTGTAGACCGATACCTTGCCACTAAGACTGGTGTGAAGCCGAGTACGAAGATGAACTACAATTTCGTTCGGAACATTCTGCTGAATGAGCCTTTCGGAGAGAAAAAGATCGGTATGGTCAAGACCTCCGATGCAAAGCTATTTCTCATCAAACTGCAGGAGGATAGCAGAAGGTACAGTACCGTCAAAACCGTGCGAGGTGTCCTCCGTCCGGCATTCCAGATGGCGGTGGACGATGATGTCCTCATCAAGAACCCTTTCGGCTTTGAACTTGCCGGGGTGGTGGTGAATGACACCGTTACGAGGGAAGCCATCACGAAAGACCAGATGCGGAAGTTCCTCAAGTTCGTCAGGGACGATAATGTGTACTACAAGTATTACGAGGCATTTTACATCCTTTTCCACACGGGAATGAGAATCTCCGAATTCTGTGGACTTACCATCAAGGACATTGACCTGGAGAACAACATCGTTACCATCGACCATCAGCTTCTTCGGACATCGAAGATGGAGTACATCATCCAGTCCACAAAGACCAATGCCGGAACACGTAAACTTCCGATTACAGAGGATGTGGCATACTGCTTCCGGGCGATCATCGAGGACAGACCCACGCCGAAGGTGGAGAAGTTCGTGGACGGCTATAGCGGATTCCTGTACCTAGACAAGGACGGAATGCCGGAGGTGGCCATGCACTGGCAGCACCGTTTCAATCATGCTGTGCAGAGGTACAACGACATCTACCGGGTGCAGATGCCGAATATCACGCCCCATGTGTGCCGCCACACCTATTGCTCAAATATGGCGAAAGCCGGAATGAATCCGAAAACCCTCCAGTACCTTATGGGGCATTCGGACATCGGTGTGACCATGAACACCTACACGCACCTAGGGCTGGAGGATGCCAAAGACGAGATGATTCGTATGGAAGAACTGAACGCTGCGAGAGCGGAACTGAACAATACCACAGGCGAGAAGCCTGTGACCCAGAAGATGTTCCGGGTGGTGTGACAATAAAGAATGGGAAAGGCGCTCTGCGGATGCAGGGCGTTTTTTCTGTAGAAAAATGAGTTTAGATATGATATATTTATTTAAAAACTTGGATACAAAACGGAAAACTTGAACAAACGCTCAATAAGCCATGAAGGTGTTGGTTCCAATGTTGCTTATAATTCTTCCGGGATATGTTTTTAAGTCGGGGATATGACGAAAAAGATCAGACAATATTGATTTGTGCATCAATAAGGTAATTGACAACTACAATGCATGTATTGAAAAGTTGCATTGGTTAATGCAGTAATGGAGGACAAGGAATATGACAAGGAAACCGAAAGTGATTGATGGAACAATTAAAATCATTAAAGAAAGCATTGTAAATATCAGAGCGGATGCCATTGTAAATGCAGCCAATAATCAACTTGCCCAAGGCGGTGGAGTTTGTGGAGTCATTTTTTATGCAGCAGGATCTGAAAAACTGAGAAAGGCATGCAATGCAATCGCTCACTGTGATGTGGGAGATGCTGTGATCACGCCTGCATTCAATCATAAGAATAGTAAATTTATTATTCATGCAGTTGGTCCCGTATGGAAGGGCGGGGAAAATGGGGAAGCAAAATTGCTTTACAATGCTTATATGTCTTCTCTTAAACTTGCGAAGAAAAATGGTTGTAAATCCATTGCGTTTCCATTGATTTCATCTGGAATTTTTGGTTATCCTATTCATGGCGCATGGGAGCAGGCCTTGAATGCATGTGTTGATTTTCTGAAAGAGAATCTGATGGACGATTTTACGATTGTTTTTGCAGCTTTGAAGGATTCAATCGTGGAAGACGGACGATTAGCTCTGGATAAGATTTTGAATGACAGATGGTTTGTTATGGCTTCAGAACCGGGAAAAAAACCTTTTGAGGAACTGGATCGAAGTATGCAAAGTTTTATGAAAGAGACATTGCTGCTTCTTAAAGCCATTTATAAAGATGATGAACTTAGAGAATTTGCATTAAAATATAAATATGATGTTCACAAAGACAGTGTTCATGCACCGGTACTAAATCTATTAGGTGACTATTTCGAAGAGAAGAATATATTTGATATCCTTTTCTGGGATGGATCAGTTGACCGATTATTAGGCGAAAAATCTAAGAATTTGCCAAAAGATTATAAACAGGTGCAGGCTGTGGCGGAATCATTGTCAAAAATTCAGATTCTTGCATTGTTTTCCTGTATGATGAGACATGTCAGTTATTGTGCAAGAGCGTATGAGGAGTATATTTTTTATCCCTGGTTGATTGGCGAAGGTGTGCTTATTCCTCTGTTTGAAGCATATCTCAAAGAAAAAACGGCATAATATGAAGCACAGCGAAACAGAAGAAAATGTTCCGTCAAATGAAGTACATAAAGACAGACCAGGAAAGGAATAACACGATTGCGGATATTGATAGGAACTTATTTTACGGTAGTAAAACACTCTGATTATTACTACCATTTTACTACTACAGCCTGCCCTAACTTGCTCCATTTTGCCCTGTTTCGGGAAAACTGTGACAGAGTAAAGGTTGTTACACCCAAAAACAAGGTACGATAAATCGGAGCAAATCGGGGCAGGACAGTGCATTTTAGGAGGATTTACATTTTGATAAAAGTATTATTTGTATGCCACGGCAATATACTTACGTAGCTGTGCCAATATGCGTAGAGTGCCTGATTTTACTAGGATTTTCAAGGGTTCGAGGGAAGTGGAAGGTCAGATTTAGACCAAGTTTAGACCATTTGAAATGTGTAAGAAATAAGACAAAAAATAATCAAATGGGAGCCTTGCTGATATTTATTTAACGTAGAAAATTGCACATTGGAGATTGTTTATGAAGAAAATAATCGTCCGGTGATGTGTGGAAATGTATCCATACGTCACCGGTTTTTTTTACGTTTCAGGGTTCGATTTTTTATCTCGTTCCATAGCTTCGTCGATGGCTCGATTGATAAAGGCAGTTGCGCTTTCGCCCATTGCATCAGCGTGATCCTTAATGATGGAACGCTTCTCAGGGGTTACACGAACTTTTATTTCAACGAAACGGTCATTGTATTTCTTATTAGCTCTTTTGCGAGCCTCAGTAAGGCCTTTATAAGAACCGGCTTTTTCTTCACTCATAGCAGTCCTCCGGAAGTGTATTGACATAGACATGCCTGTGAAAAGTATAGCACAGATGGGTACATAAGACTATGTAAAAATTATTTTTTTGAAAGGATGACAATCAATGAAAAATCAGAGAAACAGAAGCATGAAGGTACATGCACAGAGCGGATATAACTACAAGTCAACACCTACCATCATTCTGAAAGGAAACTGGCTCCAGGAGCTAGGCTTTGAGATTGGGGATTACATTACTGTCAGCTGTGAGGATGGAAAGCTGATTATTACACCGGATGCAGAGAAGGCTGAAATAGCAAAGGCAGAAGCAGAATTCATGGAGAAGGAAATGAAGAAGCTTCAGAAGAAGTTCCAGAAGGAAAAGGAAATGCTCCATGCAAAGTTTGTGGCAGAGAGACCTGCGGAGTATGCTGCAGAAAGAGAGGTGTAGTAATTATGGGTAAGGTTATCGTTATCGGATCACAGAAAGGTGGCGTGGGTAAAACCACGACCACTCTGAACCTGGCACATTCTCTTCAGAGTATGGATAAGAAGGTGCTTACAATCGATTTTGACAGCCAGGCAAATCTCACCACCTGCTACGGCGTAGAGGACACCAATGAGTTGGAGCATACAATCGGTCATCTGATGATGACTCAGATTGAAGAGGATGCTCCGGAAAGTCTGGAAGCTTTTATTCAGAGTAAGGATGGTGTAGATTTCATTCCTTCATCAATCTATCTGTCGGTGGTGGATGCGAAGCTTAGAACAGAGATGGGCGCGGAGAGGATGCTGGCAGAGGTTTTGGAACCCATTAAGGACAGATACGATTATGTGCTTATCGATACTTGTCCTTCGCTGGGAATGCTTACTATCAACGCACTGGCGGCGGCTGATGAAGTCATTATCACGGTGAATCCTCAGCTTCTGGCAATGATGGGCTTACAGGATTTCTTGAGAACAGTCAGCAAGATTAAGAAGCGTATCAATCCTACACTTACTGTTGCAGGTATTCTGCTTACCATGTGCGAGAGCAGAACCACGCTTTGCAAGGTACTGACAGAGGAAGTGACGGGGAGCTTTCAGGGACAGATCAGGATATTTGAAAACAAGATTCCTTCTACAGTAAAGGTTGGAGAGAGCATCTATTATGGACTGCCTATTGCTCTTTACAGTAAGAAGGCATCAGCAGGAATCGCTTATAGAAAATTTGCAAAGGAGCTGATTGCTTATGAAGGCTAATAACAAGAGAAAAGTATTTGGTGACGCAGTGGATTTATTGATGGATGAAATCGAGGAGAGAGAAGTACCAAGAGGGATTCAGATGATTCAGATTAAGAACATTCAGCCATTCCATGACCATCCGTTTCATTTGTACGAGGGAGAACGTCTGGAGGATATGATTGCAAGTGTAAAGGAGCATGGAATTCTAAATCCGGTAATTGTACAGAAGATTGATGGTGGATATGAAATGCTTTCCGGGCACAACAGAATGAATGCAGCAAAGCTTGCCGGATTGAAGGAAGTGCCGGCTATTGTGAAAACGGATTTGTCCGAGGAAGAGGCGTATGTTTATGTGATTGAGACAAATCTGATGCAGAGATCTTTTTCGGATTTATTGATATCGGAGAAGGCAGCAGTGCTGAAGGCGAGATATGATAAGGGTTCCTGCCAGGGTAAGAGAAATGATATTATGCGTGAGATTGCACGTCTTGAAGGAAAGGAAGGGGATTTAACTTCTGGTCACGGTGACCAGAAGTTGACTACCAGAGATTCTATCGGTAAAGAGTATGAATTGTCTGGTAGCTCAGTTGGCAGATTGCTGAAGCTGAATGACCTCATCAAACCATTCAAGGATATGGTGGACAGAGGTGCGCTGTACACAAAGGTTGCTCTGCAGTTGGCATTCCTTCCGGCGGAAGAACAGAATATGGTGTTAAATGTGATGAAGGAAAAGAAAACCAAGGTTACGATTGATATGGTAATGAAGCTTCGCAGCCATTCTGGAGCTTTGACGGATGCAATGGTAAGACGGTATCTCAGTACGGAGCCGGTAAAGAAGAAATGCTATAAGGTGCCTGCAAGAATTGTGGAAAAATACTTTGTTGGAATGGATCCCAATAAGGTGGACAGTATTGTAGAACTGGCATTGGAAGCTTGGTTCCATAATGGGAAGGGTGGTGCCGATGTTTGATGAAAGTAGCCTTAAGAAAATCGATTCGGAGTACTTCAATATCATTCTGATGGATGATAGAGATATCACGATTCGGAGCCGGAACACCGGTCACTACTGGTATCTGCATTGTACGGAGTATCCGACAGAGCAGTCGCTCATTATATTTCATAAACATTTCTTCAAGTGCCCGTACCACCAGCATGGAAGAGCAAATACACTGAATCAGGCGGTGCGAAGTATCAGGGAACATGATAAGTATCAGTTAGAAGTTAGAAAATGCGTATAGGGTAAAAGAAAGGGGCACATCCGGGCATGTGATCCTCTTTACTTGTTATTGAAAGAAATGATTAGTTTTTGTTGTATAATTCTTTGGCCATTTTCTGAGCGGAGTTAATATCAGCATAACCCTGGCTCTTTCCAAGCCCAAGAAGTTTGAGAATTTCTCCCTTGGTATTTCCTTCATACAAGAGCTGAAGGATTCGTCCGTATTTTGGATTTACAATGGCTACCTCTTTGATTAAATCATCAATAATCATGTACATAAGTGTGGAGTCCTCAAGGACTTCTGTTTTGCCAGGATCAAATCCATGAGCGGTGTCATCTGATTCAGCATCATCTAAAAACTTGTCATAGGACAAATCTTCGTTATGACCGTTTTCTTTAAGAAACTCATCCGTACCACCAGTTGCGATATACGTACGAACCTGTGACCAGAAGAACTTCATCCAATTATCAAGGGTACCAATCTTGATGGAAGCAAAGGCAACAGGAATTTTATGACCATGAATATTCCAGGTTTCGATGTTGTCTTTGATAAGAGCAGGGTCTTTCCTAATACCGTCAGTGACCAGGATAGGTGCAAGTTCTTCATCTACTGAAGGCTGAATGTTGTTGTATGGAATCTTGTTCCCATACTTACTCTGATTTACTTTGCTTGTGTTTGATTTACTAAGATTTACCATAATTCGGGCCCTCCTTCGACCCAGGGGCCGAAACGGAGAATTCCGAAATATGTTGTTGATAACGTTATGATTTTGTACGCAAATAAAAATCGGTGAAAAGCATACAAATCGAACGGGATTTCCGTTTCGGTTTGCATCCTTTCCACCGATGGTTAGGCTGCATTACGCATTAATAGTTATTTGGTTGTGTCCTTGCTGCCCGGAGCAGGGAATTGTCGTGGGAAATGAATGAAACAAATATCTGCGAAAGCAAACAATTTATTTTCTTATCACCCAAACTGTGCTATAATAATTCAAAGTATTGGCTCTGTTCGGAGGTCTTCCTTTCCCACACTGTCATTATACTTGAAACACCTTGGAAAGTCACTATTTGACGGGGGTAGAGCAGTTCCTATGAAATTACCATAAAGTTTCTTTTTGGGAGGTGAGTTGATTGCAGGAGATGGTTTTAGCCACGGTTGTAACGGAAATAAAGAATGCTTTCGTTGATGAGATCAGTGCTCCTGAACTCATAGAGCTCCTTTATAGAGGCATTGCTGAGCCGTTGGGAATCAAATTAAGCAAAGTGCAGAAAGGTACTGCTAGCAAGATTGTAAACAGAGCACCACAGGGTAATCCGCTTAGGGTCATCAGAGGACATTCACAAGATCCTGAAGTTAAGTCATCAATTGGAGAATTTTTCAAAAAGAATGTGACGCGCCACTTTATGCCGAATATGGAGGAAGAAATCATCTTTCATTTTCGAGGAGACATAAAGGCAGACGGCAAAATATCTGACAGCAAAAGAGATGAGCTGCTTCGATTAGGCAAGAAAGAGACCTTTGATGAATTCCTAGGGCAAGTCTATTTGTATTCACTTACCAGAGATAATGTCCTGACACCTGAGGCAAAGGCAAAACTGGATACGGAGTTAGAGGAATATAAGAGACATCCGCTGGAGGATGCGGAAATACCGGAGGCGATAATTAAAGAAGAACATGAATATACTGCAGCACTGACTGCTGCATATGCTCAGGCGGAGAGCATAATAACCTTTCCTATGGATAAGATCGGTGATTATCCGAAATACGAGAAGCATCTTTCGGAACAGCGTAAGTATTATTTTGCAGCAGAGGCTGTTAGGCGTGGCACAAGAGATATTTATGATAAAGAGGATCAGTTCAATCTATTGAAAAGCGAAACGTATGAATATATCAAGGATGATTATGAGGAGCCTGCTGAAAGTGGCTTGGCTCGACTTAAGGCAGTTTTGGGAAGAGTACGGGATTTTAATTCGAATAGATGCTGGCTTTTGAGAGACACAGATTGGATAGGAATACCACAGAAAAAAGGGATATGTCACTTCCTTGTAAAGGATGGCACTATAGAAGGGTGGGTGAGAGACGACGATGGACCGATTGTTTAATTCAACGTTTGAAAACTCTTTGCGCCTGCTGATATTGCTGGATGAATATGATATGCCACAGACGCTGGATATGCTCTATGCAGTAGATTTTATGACAATATATAGTGAGCCATTTGGCTTATCGGACTACAATCTTAACGGCGATAATGATTTGAAATTTAGTGAGTTTGCTTCACAAAGAGATCTTGTAAAGGAAGCTTTGAAAGAGCTTGTTCTGAATGGTACTGCAGAAGCGGTCAATTACAAGGATGGACTTTCATACATCATTACTCCGGAAGGAGAGGATTACTGTTGTGCTCTAACCAGCGAATATGCCTGTGCATATAGAAAAGTTGCAAAATCAGTAATCGCTGAAACAAAAGGAATGTCTGAGAGAGCACTGATTGCAGAGATATTTCGGCTTGGTGGCAAATCGTTTCGACAGGAGGAACATCAATGAGCAGATTTCGTATAACAAAGATAGCGGCCTCTGGAGAGAAGGTTGAGTATTCGTCAGTATCGTTTGAAGATGGCGTTAATTTTATTGTGGGCCCCTCTAACACGGGTAAATCGTATGTCATCAGCTGTATTGACTTTATGTTTGCCGGGAAAGAAGTGCCTTTTTCAAAAGACGATACCGGTTATGACACCGTCATGATGGAGATGGAGTCTGATGATGGTTACTCATTTAAGGCTGAGAGAAAGATAGAAGATGGAAGCAGCGGCGACAAGGGATCGAATGTCGTAAAAGTCTATTCTGATTTTCCGGGAGCGGATAAAGACGAATATAAGATTAGTACCGGGGAGTACAGTGCTTTGCTGCTGAGTTTGATCGGAATCGATAAAAGTCCAAAAATCATTGCAACACAGGCACCAACGGATGAAGAGATGACCATCCGCACAATCTTTCATTTCTTTTTTCTGAGTGAGGAATACATATTTGAAAAACGGACACCATTTGATACTCCGGATCATTCGAAGATCACCAAGAGCCTGACTTCACTTATATATCTTATCACTGCCGATGATCTAAATCGTTTTCTTCCTAAAATCAGTGTTGAGGAGTTGGAGAAAAGGGCTACACGGAAGGCTGGAGTTATAAGCTATCTGAACCAGAAGATTGCGGATTTGTCAAAGCAGAAAGATCGGCTTGAAGAAGCCTTGGCTGCTGATGATGTCGTAGATATAGATGCCAAGATAGATGAGTTTGTGGCGGAAATAGAAAAAGTTGAGAGACAGATTGTTGATGCATCTGAGGAAAGCCGAAAGCTACTCGCACAGATCTATGAAGTGAACGCAAAGCTTCAGGAAGCCAGATTCCTGGGTAATCGGTACAGAGCGCTCCACTCACAGTATATGTCTGATATTAAGAGGCTGAACTTTATTGTGGATGGTGACGATAAAGGAAAGACCATTCATCACAAGGATAATTGCCCGTTTTGTGGGCATGAGATGGATGTTGAAGAAGAGGATCGTACTTCATATGTTGAATCTGCAAGATCCGAACTGGCACGTATCAGACTGCAATTGGGTGACTTGGAAGCTACAGAGACAGATACCAGAAAAGAGATAAAAGAACTTGAAGAAACGCTGAGGGCGTTAAATGTTCAAAATAGCAATATTACGAAACTGCTGAACCAAAATCTCAGACCTCATGCTGCAGAGCTTAGGGCTGCTGTCGCAGAATTCCGTAGAATTCAGCAGGTTAGACAGCAATTACAGTCCATCGCATACATGTCTACGGAGTTGGGAACAGACGTCTTCGAGAAGGAAAACGAAGAGGATGAGACTGCGACAAAGTTTGATGCAAAGAAGAATTTTGATAAGAATATTTGGAAGAAACTGAGTGATTCTGTCAATGAAATGATAAAGGATTGTGCTTATACCGGAAAACCTGAGTCGTATCTGAATATTAATACTGCTGATGTTGTCGTTGGGGGAAGACACAAGAAGAATCAGGGAAAAGGATACCGGGCATTCCTGAATACGATAATGCTTTTCAACCTGATGAAATATTTTGAAAGTAATGGAAAGTTTGCATCACATTTTCTTGTGCTGGATTCGCCTATCCTATCATTAAAGGAAAAGAAATACAGTATCACAGAGAGTGAAAAAGCTACGGCAGGAATGAGGGAGTCGTTGATCCAATACATTATCGATAATTGCGGCAATAATCAGCTGATCGTGGCTGAAAATGAACTTCCGGAGACGGTTAATTATCAGAATGCAAATCGAATTATTTTTACGATGGATGAAGAACAGGGACGATATGGATTCCTGCATAGTGTAAGAAATCCCGAAGAAGAGTAACGCATATTGCATGTGAGAATAAAGAGGGAAAGACCATGAAAAAGACCATTAGTTATGATAAACTTTGGAAACTGTTGATTGATAAAAAGTGGAATCGTACAAAACTAAAGAATGAAAGCAAAATCAGCACAGCTTCACTCGCGAAGCTTGGAAAAAACGCCAATATCACGACAGATGTTTTAGTGAAAATCTGTAATGCTTTGGAATGCGATTTCTCTGACATCATGGAGATGGTTCCTGTGGAAGAAAAGGATATATCTTCTGAACAGCATGCGGAAGATTGAAAGGATAGATTGTTATGGTAGATTACGCACCGGGGATGAGGACCATCATTCGAGATGAAGAATGGATGGTTAAGAAGGTCGAAAAGAACAACATGGGGAATAATGCCCTTTACTGTGTTGGCGTATCGCCGTTGGTTAAGGACAAAGAGGCTGTATTTCTGACTGATCTGGAAGAGATTGCAGTTGTGGACCCGAAGGATGTAAAGCTTGTCATTGATGGCTCATCTTTCTTCCGACGGACACAGTTGTATCTGGAAAGTCAGTGGAGGCAGCAGATTCCGACAGACACAGATCTACATATCGGAGATAAGGCGGCTATGGACCTGATGCCTTATCAGCTTGAACCTGCGCAGATTTCGCTTCGCAGACCGCGTCAGCGCATCCTGATTGCAGATACAGTTGGCCTTGGTAAAACACTGGAAGCCGGTATCCTGATGAGCGAATTGATTGCCAGAGGAAAAGGCAGGAGGATACTGGTTGTTACGGTTAAGAGCATGATGACGCAGTTCCAGAAAGAAATGTGGAATCGCTTCACGATACCGCTGGTGCGTCTGGATTCAAAGAAGATCCATGATATCAGGGCGAAGCTTCCATCAAACTATAACCCATTCAGCTATTACGACAAGACCATTGTGTCCATTGATACGCTGAAGAGAGATGTTGAATACAGAACACATCTGGAGAAGGCATACTGGGACATTATTGTAATCGATGAGGCTCAGAATGTTGCAGAGCGTGGCGATCATCAGGCGCAGCGTTCCAGATTGGCTAAGCTGCTTGCAGATCGTTCAGATACTATGATTATGCTTTCAGCGACACCGCATGATGGACGGGCGAAGAGTTTTGCATCGTTGATGAATATGCTGGACCCTACAGCTATCGCGAATCCGGATGATTATACCAAGGATGATATTAAAGGCCTGTGCGTGCGTCGTTTCAAGAAGGATGTGAAGGATCAGGTCAGCGGATCGTTCCTGGAAAGAAGAATTGAGCTACAGCGTTGCAAAGCATCAGCAAAGGAAGAGATCGCTTTTGATATTTTTGCAGAGATGCAGCTGCAGATGGATTTGAGTAAAACAAGAGCTCAAGGACAGCTCTTTAAGACCAGTCTGGAGAAGTCGCTTTTTTCCAGCCCGGCAGCCTGCATCAAGAGCATTGATGCCAGACTTAACAAGCTTCGTAAGAAGTACTCAGACAACGAGATCAAGGATATCCGCGCACTAGAAGAACTGAAGAGCGCGTTGGAGAATATTACTCCTTCGGACTTTTCAAGGTATCAACAGCTCCTGACTTTGTTGAAAGATAAAGAATACGGATGGACCGGAGCAACAGATGACCGTGTTGTTATCTTTACAGAGCGCATTGAGACCATGAAATATCTGGCGGCAAGACTCCGCGAGGATCTTAAAATGCCGGCCAATGCGATTCAGGAAATTTCAGGCGCTATGAGCGACGCAGAGCAGCAGACAATTGTTGAGAACTTTGGGCGAGAGGAAGCTCCGGTCAGAGTACTGGTTGCTTCGGATGTCGCATCAGAAGGACTTAATCTGCATTACCTCAGCCACAGGATGATCCATTTTGACATCCCGTGGTCGCTTATGGTGTTCCAGCAGAGAAACGGGCGTATCGACCGTTATGGGCAGCAGAAGCGTCCGGATATCCGCTATATGATGATTGAAAGCAATAATCCACGTATTAAGGGTGATATGAGGATTATTGAGATTCTGATTACCAAGGAAGAGCAGGCACTGAAGAATATCGGAGATCCGGCATTGTTGCTTGGTAAATTCTCCATTGAAGATGAAGAGTTAGTTGTATCCGATGCAATAGAGAACGGATCAGATGCTGCTGCATTTTCAGAGACATTGGATAGCGGTGAAGCAGAGTTTGATCCTTTCGAGGCACTGATGGCAGCTTCTGCTGATACAAGTGAACCTGCGAAGGTCAAAAATGATGAGACGCTGTTTTCGGATGCCGATTATCTGTACCTGGCGATGAGTTATCTTAACCAGTCTGAGAGCCATCCCGTTGAAAAACTTCAGTCCGTATCCGGCATGGAAGTGACAGTAACGCCTGATATGAGAAAGCGCCTTACTGCTTTACTCCCTGATGAGGCTATGCCGCAGGGCGATTATTTACGGCTATCCGATGATAAGGAATTCTGCATGGAAGAAATGAAGAGAAGTATGCAGAATAACATGGCAGAAACGGCATGGCCCAAGGTTCAGTATCTCTGGAAACAGCATCCTTTGTTTACATGGGTAAATGATAAAGGTGGATTGTTGTATGGACGCGGAGAAGCCCCGTTTGTTGGCATTCCAGATAAGATAAAACCGGAAGAGACCATCTTCATCGTTACCGGAAGCATTCCTAACAAGCGTTCCACTCCGCTGGTAGATGAGTGGTTTGGGCTTCAGTATGAGAATGGAAGATTCGTAAAGAGTCTGAGCATGAATGAGCTGCTTGCGCATACAGGGTTCCGAAGCACAAAGATCCCGAACAGTGCAAGCTTGACGGAGGCTGATGTGGCTGAAGCTGAGGGCTTACTGCCCGATGCCGTTGAACACGCGAAGAAGTATCTGGATGGGTACTATCAGAGCTATCAGAGCCATATCAATCCGCTTCTGGATGAAGAATTGGATAAGCTGGCTGAACTGGAAACACGTCATAAATACTATCAGCTGTCTTTGTTTGAGAGCGAAAGAAAGAAAAGCGAGCAGGAACGTATGGTAGATGAACTGTTTGATAAATTTACGACTTGGGTTACAGACACCATGTCGATACAGAATAATCCCTATATCCGGATTATGGCGGTAATGAAGGGGGTAACGAGATGAGCATGGATTTAACCGGAATTACCAACCAAAACGAATATTACACGAACCATTATTTCTCATCAATCTTTGAAGAGAATGCTTCTGAGACGATTTCTGCGTGGCGAGCGGAAGCAAAGGAAAGCGAAGAGATCAGGACGCCTTGGGCGCTTCTGCGTGATGTTGCACGTCAGTATTATCCGGTTCATGACCGTTTTCTTCGCTCAAAGTTTGATACCCAGACTTTGGTGAACATTCGCATGCTTGCGGATATGTACTTAAAAGCTCTTGGCTATCCGGAGGCGAAGCCAGAGTGGATTGAGATTGATGATACGCTGAAGGCACCTGTTTACTTGGAACTTACCAAGGCGAATGGAGCACCGGCCTTATGGATCCTGCTTGCGACTTCTGATGATAAGGAAGCAGCTATTTTGGACAAGTATTGTTTTGCTGCAGACGAAGTAGCGGAAGAAGGGCTGTATTCCGTACCGGCCAATGTTCTTACCAATATTCCGAATGAGGATCTTGTTACCAAGATTCTCTTTGGACAGGCAGAACCTCCGCGATTCATTTTGCTGATCGGAATGAACCAGATAGCTCTAATCGACCGTAATAAATGGAATGAAAAGAGATATCTGCAATTCGAACTTGAGGATATATTCAGCCGTCACGAGGAATCTACACTGCAGGCGATGGCAGTTCTTCTGCATAGAAATAGTTTGTGCCCTGAAGATGGAACAGCACTCCTGGACGAATTGGATGCGAATTCTCAGAAGCATGCTGCAGGCGTATCACAAGATCTGAAGTATGCGCTTCGTGAGAGCATCGAGATTCTTGGAAACGAAGTTCTTTATGACATGGCTACCCGTCAGGGAAGAAATCTGGAAACAGATCCGGTAGATGCCGGTGACCTGACATTAGAATGCCTGCGGTATATGTACCGTATGCTTTTTGTGCTCTTTATTGAAGCAAGACCAGAGCTTGGGTATGCACCGATTCAGAATCTGACATATAAGTCCGGATACTCCCTGGATAATCTGAGAGATATTGCTGATGATATCCGTGATGACGTGACTGAGGTCGGCAGTGGGTATTTCCTTCATGAGACTCTTTCCAAACTGTATGATCTGATCTACAGCGGATATCCGGAGTCTGAGGAAGACCTGCTGAAGTATTCACAGGAAGAGAGCCTGCACGATATGTTCGTGATCGCTCCGCTGAAGGCTCATATCTTTGATCCTGAATATACAAAGATGATCACAAAGTCGAAGCTTCGCAATTCCTGCATGCTTCGGATCATAGACCTTATGAGTCTTACGCGTGAGACCGGGCGGCGGAATGACAGGCGCGGACGTATTTCCTATGCAAATCTGGGAATCAACCAGATGGGCTCCGTATACGAAGCCCTGCTTTCGTACCGTGGGTTTATCGCTGAGACAACACTCTTTGAAGTAAAGCGTGCCGGAGACAGCTTTAATGAGCTGGATGTTGGTTACTTCGTTACCGAAGACGAGTTGGATCAGTATACCGAAGACGAACGTGTTCGCTATGAGAAGAATGACCCGGATGGAAAGTATAAGAAGGGTCAGCTCCGCAAATATGAGAAGGGGACTTTTATTTATCGTCTGGCCGGCAGAGAAAGGGAGAAGTCTGCCTCTTACTATACGCCGGAAGTTCTGACGAAATGTTTGGTTAAGTATGCCTTGAAAGAATTGCTGGAAGGGAAGACCGCAGATGAGATTCTACATTTGACCATCTGTGAGCCGGCAATGGGATCTGCAGCATTCTTGAATGAAGCCATCACGCAGCTTGCGGAAGCATATCTGGATAAAAAACAGAAAGAGCGAGGGGAAATGATCCCTGCAAATGACCGTTTGAAAGAACTTCAGAAGGTCAAGATGTATATGGCGGACAGGAATGTTTATGGTATTGACTTGAATCCTGTCGCTGTAGAACTGGCCGAAGTATCACTCTGGCTGAACACGATTTATGAAGGCGGTTTTGTGCCGTGGTTTGGAACGCAGCTGATCAACGGAAATTCACTGATCGGAGCAAGGAGGCAAGTGTATCGTGTTGAAGCCCTCAGCACTACATCAAAGGGGCTCCGTTGGTATGAGAATGCACCTGACAGAGTACCGCTCGGAACAAAACGAATGCCGCGAAAGCAGGTATACCATTTCCTGTTGGGAGATCCCGGCATGTGCAGCTATTCAGATAAAGTCATCAAATCCCTGGAGCCAGAAAAGATTAAGGCTATGGCGAAGTGGAGTAAGAAGTTTACTGAACCGTACAGTGAAGATGATCTTGTAACACTGCTTCGTCTGTCCACAGCAATTGATGAATTGTGGGAAGCACAGATCAATCTGCGAAAAGAAGTGGAGGCTAAAACACAGGATTCTCTGTCTGTTTATGGATATGAGGATGATGCTACAGATTCCCACACAACCATCAGACAGAAGGATCAGATCCTGAGTGAACTTTATAAATCCGAACACATGAGAAACGCCGGTCCATATGCAAGATTGAAGTTTGCTATGGATTACTGGTGTGCACTCTGGTTCTGGCCTATTGATAAAGCGGATTTGCTTCCGAGCAGGAGCGAGTTCTTATTTGATATGTCGCTGATTCTGGAAGGTACTATGGCCTCTGTAAATGTAAGTAACGCTGCAAAAGGAGGACAGTTATCTCTGTTCCCGTCGGAGATGGAGCAGATTGCACTAGATATAGTTGCAACTTATGGACAAGGTTCTGTGGTAGATATTCCGCGCCTTCGTAAGGAAAATCCAAGGTTGAATCTAGCATATGAAATTGCAGAGCAGAATCATTTCATGCATTGGGAATTGGAGTTTGCGGATCTCTTTGCAGAACGAGGGGGATTCGATCTGGTTATAGGAAATCCGCCATGGGTTAAGGTGACTTGGAATGAGCAGGCTGTATTATCTGATAAACAGCCGCTGTTTATAATAAAAAAACTAAGTGCTAGCGACACTGTCAAGTATAGGAATCAAGCATTTTCTATGCTTGGGGTTAGAGAATTGTATTTCGATGAATATGAGAAGTTATCAGGCGAACAAGCATTCTTGAACGCTCACCAGAATTATTCTGAATTGGTTGGGCAACAGACGAATTTATATAAGTGCTTTTTGCCTCAAGGCTGGTTGATATCTTCGAATCAGGGGATTATTAGCTATGTACATCCGGATGGTATATATGATGATCCGAATGGTGGAGTACTTAGAGAAATCGCCTATAGAAGGTTAAGAAGACATTTTTCATTTATTAACCAAATGAAACTGTTTGATATAGGTAATACAAGAACCTTCAGTCTAAACATTTATGCCAATAAGGATACAAATGGATTTGACATGATATCTAATCTATTTGTTCCATCAACTATTGATGAATGCTATGAGGACACTAATAAAGGGAAGCCTGTTCCTGGTATAAAGATTCATGACTCTTGGGATATATCAGGTCACCCTAATAGAATAATTAAGATTACGAAGCAATCTCTAAAAACGCTAGCATTAGTGCTGGGCTCTTCTGATAATAATGAAAGTATACCTTTACCTATGCTGCACTCTAGAGAATTTCATCAGGTGCTTGATTGCTTTGCCCAACAATCAGCAACGATATCGTCCTTAAAAGAAAAAAGATATATTACACAAATGTGGAATGAAACTGGAGCTCAGAAGGATCATGTCATTGAGCGAAATGTTCATTTTTCAGAAGATGCAAAAAGTGTTATATATTCTGGAGCTCATATAGGAGTTGCAAATGCATTTTATAAAACCTCACAGAGAATATGTAATACACATAGGGCTTTTGATTGTGTTCCACTCGAATTGATAGATGATAACTATTATCAGAGAACTAACTATATAATCGAGTGTGATATTTCAGAATACAATAAACTTGTACCACGTACATTTTGGGATACCAGTTATGATGAAGAATACCGTCTTGTTTCAAGGAAGATGATAGATCCTGCTGGTGAAAGAACGCTAATTAGTGCGCTCATACCTCCCAAAACAGCACATACAAACGGCTTGCTTGGTATCGCATTTAGAGATCATGAATTGTTGGGGATTATGGCAGGAGCCTTTGCCTCAGTTCCATATGACTTTTTTATCAAGATGTTAGGCAAATCGAATTTCTATGAAGATACAGCGGGATTATTACCGATAATAGAATCTAACGTAGCCGATGAGATCTCAATAAGGGGGCTGTTGTTAAATTGCCTGAATGATGATTATGCTCCATTATGGAACGAGATAAGACCGCGAATAAAAGTGAGTGGTAATTGGAGCGTCAATGATCCACGACTTAATAGTACTGTATTTCAGGATAAGGAATGGTCATGGGAGACACCCCTTCGCATTGATTATCAGAGACGGCAGGCACTTGTTGAAATTGATGTGCTAGTAGCCATGGCATTAGGAATGACATTACAACAATTGAAAACAATTTATAGGATTCAGTTTCCGGTGCTGCAACAATATGAAGATGATACCTGGTACGATTCAAAAGGCCGAATTGTGTTTACAAATAACCGTGGCTTGAGCGGAGTTGGCATGTCTCGTCCTGAATGGGAAGGCGGTATAAAAGGGGCTTCAGAAGGTAAAACCTTCAAATATTCATATGTTGAAGATGCAATTCCGGGAGGACCGACGGAAAGAACTATTGAATATGTTGCTCCGTTTACAAGGGGAAATCGAGAATTAGACTATGAAGTGGCATGGAACTATTTTTCATCCATTTACAAACAAGATTGATGCCATAGGGTAAGGAGGGAATGATGGAACTGGAATTGTTTTTAAAGACGCGTGGTAAGGAATATCGAGCTAATGCAGTATTTAAAGATGGAGTTATGGTCGTAAAAAAAGGCTCCCTTGTAAATACTAAGTTGGCAGATCATATTAGAGGCGGCAAAAAAGCAAAAAGCTATCTCGAAGATAGACAATACGTTGATTCAAACGGCGTTGTGTTAAAGGATTGCGTTTTTAGAAGTCCCTCTACAGCGGCACAATTTGTAACAGGAAATAGTACTAATGGAAATCTGGCGTGGAAAACGAAAGATGGAATAAAACTAAAAGACATTCTTAGAGAAGAGTCAAGCAAGACAAATAATGATAATTAATGAATCTTATTCCTGGATTTAATGTAACAAAAGGAATAACAAAGGAGGCTATGCAGTATGTTACCTTCCATACTTGCCAAGCAGTTGGAAAAAGGAATCGGGGACTATATAGAAACCACATTCCCGATGACAAATGAACCTTTCAGGGGCTCTGTAAGAAATATGCTGGAGACAAAGGATTCAGTTTACCATGAACCCTATGTATCTGTGCGCCTTCCTTTCCGGGTGGCAGAGAATATGCCGGGCTGCTTCGAGGCAATCCATCCTGCATACCTCCCGTATGTGCACCAGGATACAGCTTTTCAGAGACTGACCGGAGATGATGGACAATCCACTTTGATCGCAACAGGAACAGGTTCCGGTAAGACGGAGTGTTTCCTGTATCCTATTCTTGAATACTGTTATCAGCATCGTGGCGAGAATGGCATTAAAGCCCTCATAATTTATCCGATGAATGCACTGGCGACGGATCAGGCCAGGCGTATCGCAGGCCTTATTCACAAAAGCCCAGAGCTTAGGGGCAACGTGACTGTTGGTATGTATGTGGGTGGCCGGGAGCATACTCCGAGCCGCATGATGAGCGAAGACAATGTCATTACAGACCATGAGACATTGCTTAATACGCCACCGGATATCCTGATGACGAACTATAAGATGCTGGATTACCTGCTTGTTCGTCCGAAGGATGCCGGACTCTGGAAAGATAACGCACCGGATACACTGAAATATATCGCTGTCGATGAGTTACATACTTTTGATGGTGCACAGGGCACAGATCTTGCCTGCCTGCTTCGACGTCTGAAATCACGTCTGTGGACACCGGCAGGCTATCTTTGCTGCATCGGAACATCTGCAACTATGGGCTCCAAGGATAACGGTAAAGGAATCCTGGAATATGCATCGGAGATCTTTGGAGAACCATTCGAGGAGAATGCGGTTATCACGGAAGATAGACTTTCACCGGCAGAGTTTTTTGCAGATTCTGATATCACGGACTTTACTATTCCATCGGATGAGCAAGTCAAGAAACTCAACACTTTAACTCAGCAGGATGATGAGGAGGCTTATATAGTTGAGGCGGTAAAGGCTTGGATGAATCTTCCGGATACCGATATTTCGACACCAGAGGGAAAGATCGCTTTAGGAAAACAGTTGATGCATCACAGCTTTACGCAGGCGATGATTTCCTTCATAAAGGGGAATTATTATCAAGTATCATCAATCGTTGATGAGTTACAGGTCAATTATCCTGCACTGAAAGAGATGGAAGACCCGGCAGAGGCTGTAAACGCGCTTCTGGCGCTTATTTCCTATGCCAGAACAGGATCCACGGAAAGCCTGCGGCCTTTCCTAAATGTTCAGGTTCAGCTTTGGATGAGAGAACTGCGTCGTCTGGTGGCAAAGGTGTCCCCGAAAATGGTCACATACTCAATCGCGCATGATTTGAATACACAACAGGCGAAGCAATATCTACCCGTGGTAAACTGCCGTGATTGCGGAGCTACCGGATGGACATCGATATTAAGCGAGCGTATGAATGCTACCATAACAAGCCTGGAGGCATTCTATAACCTGTATTTTAAAGCGGATGAGAAGATTGTAATGATGTTCCCTCATAAGGAAAGCGATCGTCCGTGGGGATTTATAGAAGCTCAATTATGCCCTGAGTGCTTGCAGGTAAAGATTGGCGAGGACGCATCTGCATCATGCGACAATTGTGGAGCTGATACGGTAAAAGTCCTGATCCCGAATCCAGTTAAGACCTCAGGTTCTAAAAATCATAAGCAGTTTGTGTGCCCGTTCTGCGGATCAAGGCGAGGCATCTCCCTGATGGGTCTTCGGAGCGCTACGGAGATCAGTACGAGCATCTCACAGCTGTTTGCATCAAAATTCAATGATGACAAAAAGACACTGGCATTTTCTGACAATGTCCAGGATGCTGCACATCGTGCTGGATTCTTTAATGCAAGAACATGGAGATTTGGCTTTAGAAGCGCACTGCAGCGCTATGTAGAGAACGGTGGTGCAGGAAAGTCGCTTGCCGATTTCACAAAAGGGTTCATCGATTACTGGCATGATCAGATGGACGATGAAAGCTTTGTCAGTTTCTTCATTGCTCCGAATATGACCTGGATGCGTGCCTATGAGGAAATGATCCAGAATCGTAAGCTGGGTAAGGATGCGCTTGCCAAAAAATTGATGTCAGATATAGAAAAAAGAATCTCCTATGAGATCATGCTTGAGTATGGACTTACAAGTCGCATCGGACGAACACTGGAGAAGTCCAGCTGCTCCTGCCTGTCATTCATGGAAGAAGAACTACTTGAGGTTGCCGGGAATGTACATGAGCGAGTGACCAATGAAATCGGGTCGCTGCCGAACACCTCTGCGAAGCGATATGAACAGATGGTTGCGGGCTATGTAAATATTCTGCGACAGAATGGTGCATTTGATGATGATGCATTCTATCTGTTTTTGAAAGAAAACGGAAACACCTATCTGCTTTCCAACGATCGGGTGAGCTGGATGCCCGGAAGGCAGTCTGGAAGAAATACTCCGCGATTTATATTTAAACAGAATAATCCCACAGGAAAACGGAACTTCAATTTCGATACTGTAGCAGAGAGAAAATATACGGATTGGATTTCTTCGTGCTGCGATGAATTTATGATCGAGCCATCGACTTTTACTATGATCAGCCAGATCATTCTGGAGGAATTGGTGAAGTCCGGTCTGGTGGTAACGATTCAGATTGCTCCGGACTATGTGGTCTATGGCTTGGATAAGGATCGTGTATATATCACTGATAAGGTGATTCAGCTTAAGTGCGATACTTGTGGAATCGGCCATGCTGTTTCTGAAGAGAATAAGGATTTATGGGAAGGAGCGCCTTGCACAAGAAGCGTTTGCAACGGCTCTTTCGAAACATCAGAGAATGATGAGTTGGATTATTACGGAAAGCTTTTCACATCCGGTGATATCGCCAGGATAAATGCTAAGGAGCACACCGGCCTACTGGAGAGGGATGACAGAGAGGCTCTGGAGGTAGATTTCAAGCGGAGTAAGGATGGACAGAAGGTCTGGGATCCGAATGTTCTGTCCTGTACACCGACACTTGAAATGGGTATCGATATCGGTGACCTTTCCACCGTCATTCTTTGCAGTATGCCACCGGCTCAGGCACAATTCCTGCAGCGTACCGGTCGTGCAGGGCGTAAAGATGGAAATGCATTGACGCTGGCGGTCGCAGCTGCAAGACCGCATGATCTTTACTTTTATGCGGATCCGTTGGATATGATGGAGGGCAATGTACAGCCACCTAAGATCTTCCTGAAGGCGTCTGCTGTTTTGGAGCGTCAGTTTGTTGCTTACTGCATGGATTCCTGGGTGAAGCGCGGGGTGCCGGAACAGTCAATTCCTAAAAACATAGGAATTATTCTTGGAAAATTAGAGAACCATCCGATGGATATGTTCCCGTTTAATTTCCTTAGCTATGTGCAGAATAACCTTACACATCTGCTGAATTCCTTCATCCAGCTGTTTGTTCAGTACCTGGATGATACGGCAAAGCAGGAACTGAAAGAATTTGCCCAAGGAGACCGTCTCAAAAAGAGTCCGATGCATATGAGCATCCTTGAAGCTTTTGAGGCAATGAAAAAGCAGAGGGATTCTTTGTCGGCAAGTATTAAGCAACTGAAGGATATGGTGAAGGATCTGGAAAGCAAGCCAAAAGATTCTTCCTATGAGGATGAGATAAAGGAACTGAAGGCAGAGCAGGCAGCTCTCATCAACGTGTTAAAGGAACTGAACAAGAAGGATGTGTTCAATTTCCTGTCGGATGAAGGCCTGCTTCCGAACTATGCCTTCCCGGAGGCCGGAATCATTCTGAAAGCCGTCCTGTATCGTAAGGACGAGGCAGATACCGGCGAAGGTGAAGCAAAGAAAAAATATAGAAAATCTGTTTATGAATACAGCCGCAGCGCATCTGCAGCTATCAGTGAATTCGCGCCGAATAACAGCTTTTACGTTGATGGAAGAAAGCTGACTATTGATCAGATTGATCTGACCAGCTCCCAGTCCGCAAAGTGGAGATTGTGTCCGAACTGTTCTCATGCGCAGATTGAAGAGGCTGGAAAGAATACTGCATGCTGTCCGCAGTGCGGAAGCCCGGCATGGGCGGATTCCGGACAGGTTCGCAACATGTTGAAAGTGCAGATGGTCTATTCCAACATGGATTATACCAAGAGCCTTATATCGGATGAAAGCGATGACAGGTCAAACGTATTCTACTGTAAGCAGCTGCTGGTAGACGTAGACGAAGACCATGATATTTCAAGCGCTTACCAGATGGATAATGAAGAGTTTGCATTCGGTTATGAGTTTGTAAAGAAGGCTACTCTCAGGGAGATCAACTTCGGTGAAAGCGACATGGTGGGAGAAAAACTTTCTGTGTCCGGTGTTGAGGATGTAAGAAAGGGCTTCAAAATCTGTAAATACTGTGGAAAGATCCAGCCAGATCACGGGAAGGAAGTGCATACGTTCTACTGCAAGACAAGGAAGATGCCTGCATTCAGCAATGATCCCTTTGAAGAGTGTTTATTCCTTTATCGCGAGTTTGCAACAGAGGCGCTGCGTATTCTGATTCCGGCCACAACAATGGATTCTTCCAATGTACGGACAGAGTCATTTACAGCCGCTTTCATGCTTGGAATGAAGGAATACTTCGGCAATGTGGATCACTTGCGTGCAACAGTCAGTGAGGTTCCGGTTCCTGATGCTGATTATCGGAAGCAGTACCTTGTAATATATGATTCCGTTCCTGGTGGTACGGGATATTTGAAGCAGTTGATGAACGAAAAGAATTCGCTCATCGACATCTTTGAACGTGCACTTCAGAAGCTGGAGCAGTGTTCCTGCAAGGAAGATCCACAGAAGGATGGCTGCTATCACTGCCTGTATGCTTACAGGCAGAGCCAGAATATCGGCAATATATCACGAAGCACGGCAATCCGAATCCTGCGTTCTATTTTGAGTGGAAAAGACAATCTGACAAAGATAGAAAAACTGGCCAGCGTTCCCGTCAATTCCTTGTTTGACAGTGAATTGGAGCGACGGTTTGTAGAAGCTCTTGCTCAGATGGGGAATGAGAACCGTAAGGTGGATATTTCCAAGTCGCTTATTTCAGGCAAGGAAGGATACATATTAAAGATCAATGATCAGACATGGGAGATTGAACCCCAGGTATTACTTGATGCGACTCAGGGTGTCAAAGTAAGCTGCAAGCCGGACTTTATTATTAGCCCTGTCGGAAAATCAGACAAGCTTCCGGTAGCTATCTTCACAGATGGGTTTATCTATCATAAGGATAAAGTTGCAGACGATACCTTAAAGCGAGAAGCGATCCGGAGAAGTGGTAGATTTCGTGTATGGAGCCTCAGCTGGAGAGACGTACAATCTGTGTTTACGCAGCAGGGAGATTATTTCACCCCGACATTAACTTATGAGAAGATGCCGTCCGGTGCAAAGATGTATCAGCCCACAATCAGTGCGGCTAAAGCAGATGCATTAAGACCGAATAAAATGTCCACTATGGAACTTCTGATGAGATATCTGGAACTGGATGGATCTGATAAGTTATTTGCAGCGCATGCGCACGGCATATCGCTGTCGCTTCTAGAACCGACTAAGGCAGCAAGTTCTATAGATTTCATCAATTGGAACGATGTTACCGGAAAGGTGAACGGGCAGACTCATTATACGGAAGATGATTTTGTACAGCCGGGAACGTTCTTCGGAACATGGATTCCGCGGAGTGATAATACCCATCTTTACATGTATGCCGGGATTCTGGCAGCTAAGATGAAGGCCGACAGAAATGCAGCTGTTTCAGTGTGTGCTGTACTGGATGATCGTAAAGATTCCAGAACAGATAAGTATGAACAGGAATGGAATGGTTTCTGGCAGTTTTCCAATCTGATGCAGTTTGATGAACAGTTCATTGCTGTATGCTACACAGGACTGGACAATCAGACGTATTCAGCATTACCTAAAGGTAAGGTGGAGACCGCAGCAGAGGATGTTGCGCCGACTGAAGTATCTGTGGAAGCCTGGGATGAGATTAAGTCTATGCTGTTTGATGATATCAGCAAGAGTATTGCCGATGAATGTAAAACACGTGGTATTCCTGCTCCTGAAGAAGCTGGTTATGAGCTGGCAGATGCATCCGGAGAAGTCATTGCTGAAATAGAGCTAGCGTGGATTGAGAAGAAGATAGGATTTATGACCGAAGATCAGGCAGAAGATATTGAAAAGGCCAAAGCTTCAGGTTGGAAGATATTTACCGTATCGGATGAAATAGATGATACGTTTAAGGAGGTGTGATAGATGGAGGCAGCAGCAAAGGTAGCTATATCCGCAGATTTCCTGACTGCATTTGCAGCATTGCCGAGGCAGATCCAGGGGAAAGTTACGGAGTTTATCAATAAGTTCCGTAATAATCCTCAGTCTCCGGGAATCAACTATGAGAAGATCAATGGCGGTATGGATAAAAAAATCTGGTCTGTACGGATCGATGATACCTACCGTGGGATTACTGTAAGACAGCCTGAGACAGGTGTTTATCTGCTTCTGTGGGTTGACCATCATGATGAGGCTTATGATTGGGCACGGAATAAAAAATGCGAGATCAATCCTAAGACCGGTGCTATTCAGGTATTTGATATCGTGACAACACCGGTTGTGGAGCCTGCAGCACAGGACTTTGTACTGTTTGCGGGACTCACGGACGAAGGGCTGATTGAGCTTGGAGTTCCGGAAGAACAGATTCCTTTCGTGAGATCCATCGGAGATGCACAGGAGTTCTATGCTAAAAAGGCCAGCTTTGCCAGTGATACATTCGAGGCATTGTCCTGGGTGGTAGAAGGTATTCCTGTTGACGAGGTGATTGAGCTTTTCAAAGAAGAGAAAGAGGGCAGCAAACCTGCGGAAAATCTGGCAGATGCTCTGGAAAGCCCGTTGTCTTTGAAGTCCTTTGTTGTGGTTGAAGGGGAAGAAGAACTCCGTCGTATCATGGCAGAGCCGCTGGAGAAGTGGAGAGTGTTCCTTCATCCAACGCAGAGAAAAATCGTGAATAAAAACTATTCCGGTTCTGCAAGAGTTCTTGGCGGAGCAGGAACCGGAAAAACCGTTGTTGCAATGCACAGAGCCAAGCATCTGGCAGCAGGGCTGAAGGACAAGGAAAGAATTCTTTTTACCACCTATACAGCAAATCTTGCTTCAGACATAAAGGATAATCTGCGAAAGATCTGTACGCTGGATGAGATCAGAAGAATTGACGTGATCAATCTGGATGCGTGGGTATCTCAGTTCCTTCGTGAGCATGGATATCCGGCTGAGATTGCCTATGATGAAAAGGCGGACAACCTCTGGGAAGAAGCTGTGACAGGAACGGACTTTTCCGGGGAGTTTCCTGTGAGCTTCTATGAAGAAGAATATAATCGCGTAGTTGTAGCACAGGAGGCTTTCTCGTTAGAGAAATATGTTAAGGCAAGTAGAACCGGTCGTGGTACCAGACTCGATAGAAAAAAGAGAATGCAGATATGGAAGGTGTTTGAAGCTTACCAGAATCTGATGAAGGAAAACCAGGTACGTGATATCAATACAGCTATGTATGAGTGCAGGCTGTTAATAGAAAAAACATCCTCAGAGACACGGTATAAGCACGTTATTGTCGATGAGGGACAGGATCTCAGCGCTAATGCGTTTCGTTTGCTCAGGTCGATTGCTGGCGAAGAACACGAGAACGATATCTTTATAGTCGGCGATGCGCACCAGAGGATTTATAAAAACAAAGCCGCTCTGTCAAAGTGTGGAATCAATATCAGAGGAAGAAGCAGTGTCCTGAGAATCAATTACAGAACAACGGAAGAGATTCGGAAGGCAGCATTTGCTTTACTGAATGGAATATCCTTTGATGACCTTGACGATTCCTTCGACACCGGGGACCGTTGTCAGTCCCTTACGCATGGATCAGTTCCGGAGATAATTGCTACAACGAATGCAAATGAGGAATTTGATGCAATACTGACAAAAGTCAAAGGATTGATCGATGGCGGTGTGTTGGCAAAAAATATCTGTGTTGTCGCCAGGACGCACAGATTGCTGGATGACTATATCGCTCATTTTACTTCGAGTGGGATCCGCTGTTATGAAATCAAGGGAAATAAGGCGGATGATCGTGGTCTGGATGGGATCCGTGTTGCCACGATGCACAGAGTTAAGGGACTGGAATTCCAGTATGTGTTTGTTGTAGCGGCTAACAACAGGATTATTCCATTAGCTTCAGCGATTGATCATACGGATGCCGTCAGTGAACAGGAAACAATGACAGCTGAAAAGTGTCTGCTATATGTGGCGCTGACAAGAGCTCAAAAGGGTGCTTATATCAGCGGGTACGGGAAGATGTCAGAGTTCTTGCAGGGAAAATAGAGAGGTGTTTTGATGGCAAGTAAAACCACTTATTCCGAAACCCTTCGAAATCCGTATACAGGAGAGATAGCAGAGATAACGGCTACTACTGAAAATGCACTGCAGAATAAAATAGATAAGCAGGTTAAGATCTGGGAAAAAGAGCAGGCAGAGTGGGAGCATCAGCAGCATGTTAACAATCAGTATCAATATGTTCAGGAAATTGATCAAGAAAACTGGGAGAGGCTGAACAATCTAAAATATCGTATGCTTTCCTACATAAAACGGTGGGCACCTTATCGGTATTATGAGGGATTAAAAAGAAAAAGGAACTATTCGCAGATCCAAGCACCACCTACAATCAAAGATATTTCTAAGGAATTAAAGGTTCCCAAAAAGATTGATATTTGGGAATTCTTTTCAGATGAACGTAAGAATAAACGTAATGCTGCGGAGAAGAAAGCTGAAGAAGTCCTTCAAAAGAGGATGAAAGAATATAAAGAACATGCAGCAGCATATGACAAGAAGAGTGCCGAATTCAATCAAGAAATTGATAATCGACATCAGTTAATGCGTGATGGCAATCAAAAAGAAATTGTTGATTTCTTCACATGGGTTATAGGACAGGACTGTGAATACTTGCAAGGCTATTATATCGGATTTAGGAATGATAAATATTTGCACTATGATCCAAAATTAAAGCTATTGGCGATTGATATTGAGATGCCTGCCAAGCATAGAATTCCTGATGTAGAATCTTTTCAATATGAGGAAAAGAAAGACAATATCAAAGCAAACAGAATGACACAAGCGAATTACAAATCCTTTTATAACCATGTAATTTGTGATCTAGCGCTTCGTATAATAAGCGTAGTTTATGAATCGGACGAATATAGCTTGGTTGCTAGCGTTGTTATTAATGGATACAGAATATATCTTGATCGGAGTAGAGGAAAACACATTAATGACTGTATCATTAGTGTGAATATTAGCCGTGAAGAATATGATGAAATCTATCTTCGAAATGCAGATGGTGAAGAGGTAATTCGCAGAGTCAGCAAAAATGTTCCTGGAGATATGACGTCAGAGCCAATAGGGGTTAAGCCATTATTCGATAGCGGTAATTTAAATGTATATTATATAAGTGAAAGATAGTGTTAAGCGGCTTACCAGAAGCGAGTTCCGGTAGGCCGCTATTTTCATGTCAGTCTTTTTTATAAAAATTGGTCTCATACCCATCGCCTCTGATCAGGATGTCTGGCATCCAGTCGGGAGATTGCCCCATGACAGAAGTGATGCTACTAACTTCAGTATTTTCAGGACATTCGATAATAAGCTCATCATGGACATGACCACATATCTGCTGGTCAGAGAGATTGTGCATAGCATAGCAGAGAAGGTCTCTGGAAACTGCCTGCACGATATTTTCCACAAATTTCGGACCATAGGATTCGATGCGTTCCCATTTCTTGGTGGAGCCAATGCCTTCGTAGGTGACGGACTCACCACCGAATCTGTTTTCGCCAATTTTAGGCTTAACATAGCTGAGCATTCGACCGGAAGGAAGCTTGATGAAGAGCGTACCGCTTCTGTAACAAAAATGGATTCCGTTTACATCAGTAGGAATGCGTTGCTTGATGGCTGTTTTTACTGCATTATCGACATTCCACCAGAAGGTTGTAATCATAGGATTGGAATTACGCCAGGAATCTACCAGTGGCTGTAATTCTTCCTCTGTTAATCCCATCTCCAAGGCTCCCATAGATTTCAGAGCACCTACAGAACCGCCATATCCAAGTGCAAGTTCTGCGATTTTACCCTTCTGTCTGAGGTGGGAATTCACACCGTGCTTTTCAACCGGAACTCCAAACATCTGGCTGGCTGATGCACAGTAGATATCTTTTCCTTCGGCAAATACTTTGGAACGCCAGGCTTCACCGGCAAGGTGTGCAAGTACTCTGGCTTCAATAGCAGAGTAGTCGCTTACGATGAATTTGTATCCTGGTCTTGCGATGAAGGCAGTACGAATAAGCTGAGATAAAGTATCCGGGATATCATCATAAAGCATTTCCATAGTATCATAATCACCGGTATGAACCAGTTCACGAGCTTCCGCTAGATCGGGCATATGGTTCTGCGGCAGATTCTGCAGCTGTATGAGTCGGCCAGCCCATCTGCCTGAGCGGTTGGCTCCATAGAACTGGAACATACCGTGAGCACGACCATCTTTACAGACGGCATTCTGCATTGCCTGGTATTTTTTAACGGAGGATTTGGCAAGCTGAAGTCTGAGTTTTAGGGCTTCTGCAATATTACCATCGGTTTCTTTTATCAGCCCGGAAACATCCTTCTTACCAAGGGATTCTGTCTCCACGCCATTGTCAGAGAGCCATTGTTTTATCTGGACGACACTGTTGGGATTGTCAAGGTTCGTGATATTCTGCATTGCTACCATAAGAGATGATTTGGATTTTTCATCAAATGCGATTGCATTCTTTACCACATCCATATCCAGCATAATTCCCCGGTCATTGATTTCCTGATCGATGTGATACTCATTCCATATAGAATCCGGAACCGGGAATTTAGATAATCTCTGTTTGATGGAAAGTTCTACCTCAACATCTCTGCGATTGTAGGATTTGAAAATTTCCCATTTATCCGGTGCATGTTCCGGTAGATTTCTGGTTCTGCCACCGTTCGCCTTGGTAGGTTTGCAAGGGCAGCAGAAGTATTTGACTAAATTCTTGCCTTCCTTCATTTTCTGATCCTGAAGCTTCAGGACTGCACCAACAGCTTCCAGTGAGAGCGGTAGGCCCATATAGGCTGACCAAATCATGGTGCATTTCCAAGAGGATGGCTTCAGATAGTTGTGTACAGGATCATCCTCTGAATTGTAGGATTTGAAATATTCGGGATGATGCTTCCGAAGCCAGTTGGACAAACAGACTCTTTCGAAGGAGGCGTTAAAAGCCCATTTTGTTATATTTTCATCAGATAGTGCTTCCAGGATTTCTGTTGGTATTTCATCACCTGCAGTAAGGTCATAGACTACTACTGGCCCATTATCAACAGAAAGGCCGAAGAGAAGGATCTCAAAATGATCAGACTCAGCGTATTTGTAGGCTCCGCACTTGGAGATATCAACATCGCTATAGGTCTCTAAATCGATTGACAATTCTTTTATCATAATCTTTTTCCTTTACAAAAACGGCAGCGGCACTTTGTAGGTACCGCCGCCTGGTGATTAGTTCTTGTCAGTTTCTTCAGTTTTTGGCTTGAACCACTTTGGACAGAGCCAGTGGAGGAAGCGTTTTACTACGCCGAGGAACCAACGCCAAACTGCTATTACGATCATCATCCAGAAGCAAAAGCAGATGCCGAAAAGAGTTCCATCAATAAGTGCATTCATAAATTCATTCAATAATTCTTTTGTCATAGGTTGTCACCTGGCCCTTTCTTAAATAGTGAGATAGAAATGTTCAAAAGTTAGTCGTTCTGCTTGTCAGGCAAGCTTTTCATGCGTTTCGCATGATATTCCAGGTCGCGCTTTTCACGCTTCTTTTCATAGATTATTCCCTGGATAGTAGAGAGGAGTAAGGATATTCCTGTGCTTCCCCAAATAATAAGAAGTGCGATTGCCAGAATTAGTTCCATAGCTGTTTTCATAATTTTTCACCATACCTTCCTTTGAATTGGCGGCAGGCTTGTCCTACCGCCTTAGTTGTCATGTAGTTATTAGGAGAGGAAATCATCATCTTCCTCAGTGTCGAAATCATCCTCAGCACGAGATTTACCACCGAGAGGCTCACCGTCGCGAATCTTCTGGAGATTGTTGAGACCGCAGGCAATGCCCTTATTACCATTGCTGTTGAAGGCATAGAGATTAATGCTGGCTCTTCCATATACTCCGGAATACACTTCGGATCTCTCAAGGATAGGCTGACGGTCTGCATCTACGATGCCAGGTGCGGTAGCACTGTTGGCATTGATGAAGTAAGCATTTGCATAAGCAGGGTCATCAGGTCTCTCCAAATCACCATCACGAAGAGGTGTCTTGAGAACAGAGAGGGCAGGAACAGTCTTGCCATTACCCTTGAGCTTGCTCTGACCTTCCTCATAGGCTGCTTCGATAGCCGCCTTAATCTTGTTTACAGTTACGGTGTCGGACTTGGGAATGATGAGGGAAACGCTGTATTTTGGTGCGCCTCCATTGATGCTCTTGGCATCCCATACATTCGCATAGCTCCAACGTGTGTTTACTCCTGTGATTACCTTTGTAGGGTTCTGAATTTTTGCCATAATATTGGTCCTCCTTTTACTCATTAAAGTCTTCTATTGCTGTATTCATTGCCGGCCTCTTATCAGATTCCGGTACCAATGCGGGTTTTCCAGGTGGCTTGTAGATAAGCCCACCTAAAAGTTCTTCGAATTTCTTCTTTCCGAGCAGTGTACTCATGGCGGTTACGCCAAGAAGCTTCTTTTCATACGGATCAAAACCTGCGTCCTTTACTTTGAAAGCGACAGCTTCTTCGTCGGTATATTTTCTGTTGGACCTTCCTTCCACGACCTTCCAGCCTTCGAAGTGGACTCCGGACTGTGCCTGCTGAAGGGCATATTCCTTGATGTCATTTCCCCAGGAAATCATTTCATCCACCTTTTCAAGGATCGCAGCGATTTCTGTATCATCCAGTGTGGCAGGCATTTCGAAATCATATTTTGCAAGATCCAGATTGTATTCTGCACGCTTGCGGCAGGTTGCCTTTACCTTGCAAAATTGGCAGTGGTCACCGGCTTTGAATTCGCCTTCTCCTACATATGCAAGCTGGGCAGTCGGTGCCAGAACTTCGTTGGCCCATTTCAGAAGGTTGTCTCTGCTGATGGTGTAGGTGCTGATGTTTTCGCGTCTCGGCTGGAAGATGGTTATCTTAATCTGATTGATATCGTAGATGTCTCCGAATACTTCCAAAGCACCTAAGGCGTAGCACATCATTTGGCTGTTGCCACCATGCTCATCATCACCGGCGCTTACGAGTACTCCAAGACCATGCTTGTAATCGATAATCTGTAGTACTTCATCAGCAACGATTACACAGTCACCGGTTCCGAAGCCGTTTTCAACCCAGCGGGAGAAATCCAGTCTCTGTTCAATCATGACCTGCGGATCCTTACAGAATTCCTTCGCTGCTTCAATCTGCTCTAATACATAGTTCCTGTATTCCTCAGCGCAGTTCTGCATTTCAGCATCGTAGTAGGTAAGATTCTCAGTCGGATCGATTACCTCTCTGCCAAGAGCCTTTTCTACCAGATAGGCACAAAGCTCATGGCAATCGGTTCCCTGCTGTGCATATTCGGATGCTTGATCCGGGATGTTGGCACAGAGCTTTGCGCTTGGCGGGCAGGCTAACCATCTGTGGCTGGCAGAGGCGGAGAGGTATGCGTGCTTAGGCATTTCCAATCACCTCTGCTTCCTTAAGAAGGGCGGCGTAATCCTTTGGATCAACCTGCTTTAACTGCTGTGCGCCGAATTTCTCCAGAAGCTCTTTGACTTCCTTCTTAAAGCCTGCAGCTGATTTTGCAGCAAGGATTCCGCGAACATCCTCCTTTGTATAGGATGGGGCAGTCTTTGCCGGGGCTTCTTCTGTAGATGAGAAGATTTCTTTTATTGCATTTGCGGCTTTGATCATTCCTTCACCGCAGGCAATCATTTCATCCAGCACCTGAGATAATTCACTCATTTTGCTCATTTTTGCTTCCTCCGTTTTCTTTATTCTGTTGTCTTAGATTGGCTGCCAGTCGCTTGGCTACTACGCTGATTGCGATGAGAGTATCTATGAGCTCTTCCTCAATCTGTGATGTGGCCTGCCGGCTATTATCAATCGTTTCTGTCTGCATCTGCAGCACCTCACTTTCCGAATGGCTTTGTTGCCTTTCTATCTTCCTAAGCGCATCTGGAAATCGTTTTTCCGGTCGGGGGAGAATTTTTTTGAAAAAAGTTTTGTAAATAGCCAGGCATTTTTCGCTTTATAAAAGGAAGTGATTCTGCTCTGGCTGATTTTTTGCAAATTATTTTTAACTCTGACCGGAAAAGTGAAGGTCAAACCCGCTTAGGAAGTTAGGAGAACTTGTAAGTTCTTACTTTGATAGAAACGAGGTTTGAAATATGCAGGTAACTATTTGTACAGCAAACTGCGTCGGTCAAGCCGGGAACTGTAGCTATCCTAACAAGGTGACGGTGGTCACGCCGGAGCAGCTGCAGGAAGCGGTGAAGAAGGATCATGTTTGCGCAGAGTTCAAAGGGAATTATCGAAGCATTGAGAATTTCATCAGATCAGATGTGATTGTCATGGATATCGATAATGACCACACAGAAGTACCGGCTGACTGGATTACTGCTGAAAAGCTGGAAGAGCTGTTTCCGAATGTGGAGTACTTGCTGGCACCGAGCCGCCATCATCTTTTAGATAAGGAAGGTAAGTCGGCGAGACCAAGGTATCACATGTATTTTCCTATTTCGGAAATAACGGATGCTTCTAGGTACGCCAATTTGAAGAAAGCAATTCAGAGTGCTTATGCCTTTTTTGATGGAAATGCTTTGGATGCAGCAAGATTCATATTTGGTGCTGAATGTGAAGAGGTGATTTTCCACGAAGGCTGGATGACGGTGGACGAAGAGGTGGAGGTCTCTGATATCGAAGAGGAAGACTTTGATTCGGAGATGCCAGATGGGAAGAGTTCCGGTCCTATTTTAGAAGGAAGCCGCAATAACACGATGAGCCGATTTGCCGGTCGTGTTTTGAAGCGGTACGGAGATACGGAAAAAGCACATGAAGCTTTTCTGGAGCACGCGAGAAAATGTGATCCACCGCTTCCGGATGCTGAGCTTAAGACTATCTGGAACAGTGCAGTGAAGTTTTTCAGGAAGAGCATTGTTACGCAGGACGGATATGTACCGCCTGATGAATATAATGCCGATTTCGAAGGTGCCACTTTAAAGCCAGAGGATTATTCAGATATTGGCCAGGCGAAGGTTCTTGTGCGTGAGTATGGCGATGAACTGAAGTACACAAGTGCAACAGATTTCCTCAGATTTGACGGGGACTGCTGGAGAGAGGATAAGCAGTTGGCGATTGGTGCAGTTGAGGAATTCTTAGATCTGCAGCTTCAGGATGCTATGGATGAGGTTGCCAGAGTAGAGAAGGCACTAGAGGATGCTGGTGTTCCAAAGGTTTCTATACAAGCAGGTCCGAAGGAGCTTCTTAAGGAAGTGGACGGGCAGCTGTTACTGCTGGTTTATATGCTCATGGGTGCACAGACATATCTGAAGTTTGTGCAGAAGAGACGTGATTATAAGTACATCGTATCCGCTGCCAATACCGCAAAGCCGATGATTGCGATTTCAGTCAGTGATCTGGATAAGGATGAGAATCTCATCAATACACCTTATGCAACCTTTGATTTGAGGAAAGGGCTTGCGGGAGAACAGCCTCACAATCCTGAGGATTTAATTACGAAGATTACAGCCTGTTCACCGGGAGAAGACGGAAAGCAGATATGGCTGGATGCCTTGAATCTTTTCTTTTGTAAGGATCAGAAACTCATCGATTATGTGCAGGAGACAGTTGGTATGGCTGCAATCGGTAAGGTGTATCAGGAGCATATGATTATTGCATACGGCGGTGGTGCCAATGGTAAGAGTACTTTCTGGAATACCATTTTCAGAGTCCTTGGTAATTATGCAGGTAAGCTTTCAGCGGAAGCACTCACCATGAACTGTAAGAGAAATGTGAAACCGGAGATGGCTGAGCTTAAAGGAAAAAGGCTCATTATTTCTTCTGAAATGGAAGAGGGTATGAGGCTTAATACGGCTGTGGTGAAGCAGCTTTGCTCTACGGATGAAATCCAGGCTGAAAAGAAGTACAAGGATCCCTTTTCCTTTGTTCCGTCACATACGCTGGTGCTTTATACAAATCATCTTCCGAAGGTGGGAGCTAATGATGATGGTATCTGGCGCAGGCTGATTGTTATTCCATTTAACGCAAAGATTACCGGTAAGAGCGATATCAAGAATTATGCAGATTACCTTTTCGAGCATGCTGGTCCTGCCATTATGAGTTGGATTATCGAAGGCGCGAAGAAGGCTATTGATAAGGAATTCCATACAGATCTTCCGGATGTAGTGGAAGCAGCGATTCAGGCATACCGTGAGGATAATGATTGGCTAGGCCAGTTCTTAGAGGAATGCTGTGAGATTGATCCGTCATATAAAGAAAAATCAGGCGAGCTGTACCAGGCTTATCGAGCCCATTGCATGCAAAACGGCGAATATATCCGCAGCACCACAGATTTCTATTCTGCAATGGACAAGGCTGGCTATAACCGAATTCGCAAGAATACCGGAGTGCAGGTCGTGGGACTTAAGCTTAAGGAAGGTCAGGATTTTCTGGGGTGATTGTGAAGGTCGCTGTGGCTGTATTCGCATTTGTAATCTGGAATATGGCTACACGACATACACTTTTAATCCTTTTTGTGTAGGTCGTTAACTTCTCTACATAAAAGTCTCTATAGAGAGAAATTTAATAAAAATCTGCTAAAGGGAGTTTTACGGAACGAGGTACTCGACCTGCACACCTTTTATGAATGATGGAGGCGTGCAATGCGTGAGAAATATATGGAACAGAAATTAGTTCGAGAGGTAAAGAAGCGAGGTGGCTTGTGTGAGAAATGGAATTCCGGTTCTTCAGGCTGGCCCGACCGAATTGTTTTATTACCTGATGGGAAAATCGGGTTCGTGGAGGTGAAGGCTCCCGGAGAGAAACCAAGAAAGCTTCAGGTTCACAGACATAATCAGCTTCGTGCTCTTGGATATAAAGTATTCGTCCTAGATGACCTGGGACAGATTGGAGGAATTATAGATGCAATACAAACCGCATGATTATCAGCAGTATGCAATCAATTATATATTGGGACATCCGATAGCAGCCGTAATACTTGGAATGGGACTTGGCAAGACCAGTATTACGTTGACAGCCATCGAGCAGCTTATGTATGACCGATTTGAGGTAAGTAAGGTTCTGGTGGTGGCTCCACTTCGAGTAGCAAGAAATACCTGGAGTGATGAGATCCATAAATGGGAGCATCTGAAACACCTGAGATATTCGATTGTTCTTGGGACAGCGGCAGATAGAAAGAAGGCACTGGTAGCAGATGCAGATATCTATGTGATTAACAGAGAAAATCTGCAATGGCTTGTAGAACAGAGTGGAGTTCCCTTTGACTTCGATATGGTGGTTCTGGATGAGCTTTCATCCTTTAAAAACTGGAACAGTAAACGATTTAAGGCTTTCATGAAGGTAAGACCAAAGGTGAAGAGAGTAATCGGTTTGACCGGTACACCTTCTTCCAATGGTTTGATGGATCTTTTTGCAGAATTCAAATGCCTTGATATGGGAGAGAGGCTTGGAAGATTTATCAGTCAGTATAGGGTGAATTATTTTGTGCCGGATCAGATGAATGGTCAGATTGTTTATTCCTACAGATTGAGAAAAGGTGCAGAGGAACAGATTTATGACAAGATATCGGATATTACGATTTCCATGAAGGCCTTGGATCATTTGAAGATGCCGGAGCTTATCAGTAATGAATATCCGGTTTATATGAGTGAGGCTGAGGAAGAACTGTATTCGAATATGGCAGAGGATTTGTTCTTGCCTTTGAAGGGCGGAGAAGTGACAGCGGCAAATGCGGCGGCACTATCCGGTAAGCTGATGCAGATGGCAAATGGTGCAGTGTATTCCGATGATGGAGATGAGATTCAGATACATGATCAGAAGCTGGATGCTTTGGAGGATTTGATTGAGGCTGCGAATGGGAAACCGGTAATGGTTGCGTATTGGTTCAAACATGATTTGGCCAGAATTATGAGAAGGTTATCTGAGAGGAAGATTCCTTTTGAAAAGCTTGATTCAGAGGAGAGTATCCGCAAATGGAATCGGGGAGAGCTTCCTGTAGCACTTATTCATCCTGCATCTGCAGGTCATGGGCTTAATCTTCAGGCAGGTGGAAATATGCTTATCTGGTTCGGGCTTACCTGGAGTCTTGAGCTATATCAGCAGACGGTAGCGAGATTATGGAGACAGGGACAGTCTGCAGAGACTGTTGTGGTACAGCATATCATTACTGCAGGTACTATTGATGAGCAGGTTATGAAGGTCTTGGAATCAAAGGATCGTACACAGTCAGCTTTGATCAATGCGGTAAAGGCTGAGATCAGGCGTTCGGCAGGTAGAAGAAAATCAGAGTAAATAAACGGCAATCAGAGTCAATCCGAGTCAATCCGAGGGAAAACATTTTTCGGAGGTGCTTATGACAGCAAAAGAATATTTGAGTCAGGCTTACAAGATTGATAACGATATCAACAGCAAGCTGGAGCAGGTAGCTTCTCTTCGTGATTTGGCAACCAAAGCAACAAGTACCATGTCAGATATGCCCGGAAGTCCAAACAGAAATATCCATAAGATGGAGGATGCCATTGTGAAGATCATTGCACTGGAGGATGAAATTAATTCCGATATTCATGAACTGATTTCTCTGAAGGCTGACATTACACATATGATAAAGCGGGTAGCAAACAGAGCAGAGAGAACAATTCTTGAGAAGAGATATTTGTGTTTTGATACATGGGAGCAGATATCCGTGGATATGGGTTACAGTATCCAGCATACCTTTAGGCTTCATGAAAAGGCTTTGAAAGAAATTGATGGATTTCTGAAAGTGGAGAGCTGATGTGATAGAATGAGAGTCTGTAAATATGATATTGTTATAATGCGGAAAGCAGAATATAGAAGAGCCTTGGGGAAGAAATTCTTCAGGGCTCTGGCTATGCATGGAGGTGTAACAGTGCCAAGCAAACCGAAGAAACCGTGTGCTTATCCGGGCTGTCCTGCATTAGTAACCGGACGGTACTGTGAGGAGCATGCAAGAAAGGTAAACAGTGACTATGAGAAATTCAGCAGAGATAAGCAGACCAAACGCCGTTATGGACGTGCGTGGAAGAGGATACGTGATAAGTATGCTTCTGAGCATCCGTTCTGTGAGCTGTGTTTTGAACGTGGACTTGCAGTTCCGGTGGAAGAGATTCACCACAAGAAGCCGTTGAGTGAAGGTGGCACACATGATCGGAGTAATCTGATTGCGTTGTGCAAGTCGTGTCATTCACAGATTCATGCGAAACGTGGGGATCGATGGGGCTAAGGTAGGGGGTATCGAAATCTCTACAGGCCTGTCTTCTATAGAACGGCGGGTGGGTGTTGCGTGTGCAGTCGCGAAATGGAATATGGGGGTAGCTCACTGAAAATCCATTGACAAATCGTTAAATGATTATTATAATTTAAATGAAATTCGGCAAAATAACAAAATGCCGAAAAATATTTAAATAATTATCACGAATTTGGATATACTGGGATTGAGGTGAGAAAGATGACAAAGACTGCACAGATTTCCAATGACCAAATGATTTTTTCAGTTCAAGAGCTGAAAGATAAAGGGTTTTCCTATTATAAAATCAATCAGATGGTTGACCAGGGGATCCTGATAAAACTGAATAAAAAGTATTATGAAAATGCAAATTTTGATGGTGAGGGATCGGATTTCTACTATGCCTATGCATTTGTACCAGACGGAGTAGTTTGTCTGCTGAGTGCAGCTGTGTATTATAATCTGTCTACTTATCGACCGGATGCTATTGATGTAGCAATTCCGAGAAAAGCAAAGGTATCAACTCTACCGGATTGGCCGGAACTGAATGTATGCTATTTTACAGATGACCGATTTGATGTTGGTATCGAGACCGTAGAGGATGGAAATAACAGATTTCGTATATATGATATTGAGAAAACTGTTGTTGATATCGTTTTCTATAGGGAAAAAATCGGAATTGAAGAAACGAAAGAAGTTCTTACAACCTATCTGCATCGGAGTGACCGTAATCTGAATAGGCTAATCAGATATGCGGAGATGCTCAAATGTGGGGATGTAATGAAAATGTATCTGGAGGTGCTGGTATGACAAACGCTATATCCGTAAAGGACAGATTAAAGAAACAGGCGATAGAAGATGGAAAGACTATGCAGGATAAGCTGGTCACATATGGTTTGGAGAGAACAATATATAGATTATCTGTTTCAAATTATGTGGAGAGATTTACACTAAAGGGCGGTATTTTTTTGTATGCATTATTTAATGGAGAGTATGCTCGTGCAACAATGGATATTGATCTTTTGGCACAGCGTATTCCAAATGATGCTGAAGAAATGAAGAAAGTATTTAATGATATTTTTTCTATAGAGTGCGATGATGCGTTGAGATTTGATTTGAATACGCTTGAGGTTATCAATATAACCGAATTCAAGGAGTATCACGGAGTAAATGTATCTATTATGGGATATCTGGATAGAACCAAGGTCCCGGTATCAATAGATATTGGTTTTGGTGATGTGGTGTATCCAGAAAGAGTGAAAATGGAGTTCCCGGTTCTGCTGGATATGGAGGTTCCGCAAGTATATGCCTATTCTATTTACTCCGTCATAGCAGAAAAGTTTGAGGCTTTTGTTTCTCTGGGCCTTGCAAATGGTAGATATAAGGATTTCTATGATATCTATGTTTTGGCTGACAGATATAATCTTAATGGTGTGGAATTAAAGAATGCGATTGTAGAGACCTTTACCCATCGAGGGACCGGTTTTGATGATATTGCAGCTTTTGATGATGATTTTACCAAGGATGAGACAAGGCAGAGAAGATGGAGAGCCTTTATCAAAAAGAAGAAAGCACTGGTGAAAGTAGAATTTGAAGAAACTATGCAACTGCTAAAAGAATTATTGCTGCCCATCGTGGATTCAATTCATAACGATAATTCCTTTGAGCATACATGGAGTAAAGAAACAAAAAGCTGGATGTAATTACATAAAATTAGTAATAGGGATCGTGCAGAAATGTATGGTCCTTTTATTATTCAAAAAAAGAGGAAGGAGGGATTCCGATGGCTGGAAGAAAGCCAAAGCCTACGGCAGTAAAGAAATTGGAAGGCAATCCGGGCAAAAGAAAACTGAATAGCAAAGAACCGGTTCCGGCAAAGGGAATACCTGCTTGTCCTGACTGGTTAATGCCAGAAGCAAAGAAGGAATGGGAGCGTTTGGCTGAACTGATGAATCAGATGGGTGTTCTTACAGAAGTGGATATGGCAGCGTTTGCTGCATATTGTCAGTCTTATGCAAGATGGAAGGAAGCGCAGGAGCATATTACCTCCGGTGGTTCTACTTTTGAGACTGATAAAGGATATCAACAGCAGACACCTTGGGTTGGAATTGCAAATACCAATCAGAAGTTGATGCTGCAGGCGGCATCAGAGTTTGGTCTTACGCCATCTTCACGAAGCAGAATTATTGCAGGTAATAGTAAAGGGCAGGAGCCAGAAGATGAGATGGAGGCTTTACTTGGGGGTGATTCTTAATGGCAAAGGAAACAAGGCCTAAGGATTACCCAAAGCTGAAAAATTATAAGCCGACAAGATTTATGCTTCCGACTTCTCATTATGATAAGAAGAAAGCGGATAGAGCAGTAACCTTTATTGAAAATCTATGTCACACAAAAGGCAAGTGGGCTGGTACAAGGTTCTGGTTATTACCTTGGCAGGAGCAGCTGATCAGAGATATCTTCGGCATTGTTAAAGCTGATGGAAACAGACAATTTAGAACAGCCTTTGTTGAGATTTGTAAGAAGGTAGGTAAGAGCGAACTGGCAGCAGCTATCGCTCTTTATTTATTGTATGCAGACAATGAACCAAGTGCTGAAGTATATGGTGCAGCAGCAGATAGGCAGCAGGCATCAATCGTATTTGATGTTGCCCGTCAGATGGTTGAGATGTCACCGGCTCTTATGAAGAGAAGCAAGCTGATGTCAGCCACAAAACGTATCGTCAATTATGGTAATGCCGGGTTTTACCAGGTGCTTTCAGCTGAGGTTGGAAGTAAGCATGGATTTTCGATTTCGGGACTTGTGTTCGATGAAATTCATACACAGCCGAATCGCCAGTTATACGATGTGCTCACAAAATACAGTTCCGATGCGAGACAGAATCCGCTTCATTTTATTATTACCACCGCCGGTAATGACAGACATTCAATTGCTTTTGAGTTACACACTAAGGCGATTGATATTTTGGAAGGCAGACGTGTGGATCCGACATTTTATCCGGTGGTCTATGGACTGAAGGATGATGAGGACTGGGAAGATGAAGCAAACTGGTACAAGGTAAATCCTTCTCTTGGATATACGGTTGATATTGAGAGACTGAGAGATGCTTACCGTGAGGCAAAGCAAAATCCGGCTGATGAAGTCACATTCAAGTGGCTTCGTATGAATATGTGGGTTAGCTCCACAACATCCTGGATACCTGATGCAATCTTTATGAAAGGCAATGAGCCTATTGATATGAGATTGCTGGAGGGAAGAGATTGTTATGCAGGACTGGACTTATCCAGTACTGGAGATATTACAGCTCTGGTACTTATATTTCCACCGAGAAATTCAGATGATAAATATATTCTGGTGCCGTACTTCTGGGTGCCGGAAGAAACGATTCCACAAAGGGTGAAGGCGAATTCAGTTCCGTATGATGTATGGGAGAAACAGGGGCATTTGATGGCTACAGAAGGAAATGTGATTCACTATGATTTTATTGAAAAATTTGTTTGTGATCTGGGTGAGAAATATCACATCCTGGAAATTGCAGTGGACAGATGGAATGCGACTCATATGATTCAGAATCTGGAAGATGCCGGATTTACAATGGTGCCCTTTGGACAGGGCTTCGCAAGTATGAGCACGCCAACCAAGGAGTTCTACAGACTTCTGATGGAAGGTCAGATTGTTCATGCAGGACATCCGGTACTTCGATGGATGGCTGGAAATGTGGTGATTGAGACGGATGCTGCGGAAAATATTAAGGTTACCAAGGCAAAGTCAAAAGAGAAGATTGATGGAATTGTTGCTTCCATTATGGCTCTGGACAGATGCCTGAGAAACCAGGGTGAGCCGCAGGGAAGTGTTTACGATGAGAGAGGATTGTTAATCTTGTAATCTACTTGACAAACTATCAATTGACTAGTATACTATCAATTGATAGTAGAAATGTTCGGAGGTGGTTATAATTTTCCTTAGTACACAATCGAAAAAGAGAGAAGTCATTGCATTTCTGGATGAATTAAAGTCGATACTGGAGAATGCAGATTTTGATATAGATACAGATCTTACTTTGATTAGCAAAAAGAAACAGGGTCAAGATCAAAAATATTCAACACCATATACTTTATTGGATCTTGATTACGATACGGAAGATGTAGTAGAGCGGCTGAAAGAACTTACCGTAGCAGAATATTCTGAGACCAAAATAGATAAAGACGATTTGAATCCGCCATTATTGTTTGTTTTTGGGAAGGATATAAATAGTAAGCTTGTATATGTGAAGTTAAAGATTAAAGGAGATCAGCAGAGACATGTATTATGCGTGTCGTTCCACTACGCGAAGGAGAAAATGACATTTCCTTACGCATAATGGAATTGCAAAGGAGGTAAGAAAAATGGAGGCCAACACATTATTAAGAAAGGTTCATATGAATTGTCCTTTATGCGACAAGACACATGAAGTTGAAGAAAGAAAACGTGTTACATCAATTGTATTAAAGGGAGAAGAAGTAACCTACGAGGAGAGGTTTTATTTTTGTGCCAATGCGGACGAAGATGAGAATGAATTTGAAACGGGAACTATGACCAATGAGAATCTCTTAAATGCTAGAAACGCATACCGTATTAAGAAAGGCTTGCTTACATCTTATGAGATAGTAGAGATAAGAGAAAGCTATGGGCTATCCCAGGTTGATTTGGCAAAACTTCTGGGATGGGGAGAGGCTACTATTTCTCGTTACGAGAGTAAAGCGATTCAAGATGAGGCTTATGATACCATGCTTCGTCTAATTAAGGATAATCCACTTCAAGCATTAGAATTCTTAAAAAAGAATGCGGATAAATTTACTCCACTGAAGAGAATGGAAATAAAGTCAAAAATCGTTGAAAAGCTTGATTCATATGGAAAGGAATATCTGACACGCCAAACTTTTGAAGGTGAGTATGCTAATTTTGAAGAACCGTCTGATTCAAATGGTTTTACGGTTTTGAATATTGATAAGATAGAGGCAATGATTTCCTACATTGCGGAGAAAGTATCAAACTTATTTAAGGTAAAATTGATGAAAATGTTGTGGTATTCGGATGTTCTGTCATTCATTGAGAATGGCTTTGCTATGACTGGTATGGTATATAGACATGAACCAATGGGAGCCTTGCCTATAGGACATTATAGTTTGATGAATCTTGAAAATCTCAACATTAAAGAAGAGATGAGCTATAACTATGATACGATGCTTCATGTTTATCCCACTGTTGGAATGGATTATTCTATATTAAATGATAGAGAAAAGGCTATTCTGGATAAGGTGATTGAGAAATTCAAAAATTATAAGGCGAAGGATATTGTAGATTATATGCATGAAGAAAAGGCATATAAGGAGACGAATGCGGGAGAGATTATTCCTTTTAGCTTGGCAAAAGAAATAAGAAGTTTTTAAATAAAGTTTTATTGAAGAGGGCACTTGCAGAAATGTAAGTGCCTTTTTGTATGGAGGTAAATGATGAGCGTGTTTAGCAAATTGTTTCGTGGAAGGGATGCTCCCACTGATAGAACTTCCGGTAGTGCGTATTCATTTTTTATGGGTGGAAGTACTTCTGGAAAAAGAGTAAATGAAAGAACAGCGATGCAGATGACGGCGGTCTACTCCTGTGTGAGAATATTGTCAGAGGCGGTGGCTGGACTTCCATTACAGTTTTACAGATATACAGCAGAAGGAGGCAAGGAAAAGGCGGTGGATCATCCACTTTATTTTTTGCTCCATGATGAGCCAAATCCGGAGATGACAAGCTTTGTATTCCGTGAGACCTTGATGACGCATTTGCTCCTCTGGGGGAATGCGTACAGTCAGATTATTCGAAATGCGAGGGGCGAGATTATTGCACTTTATCCGCTGATGCCGGACAGGATGACAGTGAATCGTGACGGGGATGGACAGATCTATTACGAGTACAACATGAGCACGGATGATGCTCATACTTTGAAGGGTTCTACGGTGAGTCTGCAGCCACATGATGTTCTTCATATTCCGGGATTAGGATTTGATGGGCTTGTGGGTTATAGTCCAATTGCGATGGCGAAGAATGCTATTGGTATGGCGATTGCCTGTGAAGAGTATGGAGCAAAGTTCTTTGCCAATGGTGCAGCTCCGTCCGGCGTGTTGGAGCATCCGGGAACTATCAAGGATCCTTCAAGGGTTCGTGAGAGCTGGCAGTCAACCTTTGGTGGTTCTGCCAATGCCAATAAGGTTGCAGTATTGGAAGAAGGTATGAAATACACACCGATTTCCATCAGCCCGAATGAAGCACAGTTTTTGGAAACAAGAAAATTTCAGATTGATGAGATAGCTCGAATCTTTAGGGTACCGCCTCACATGGTCGGTGACTTGGAGAAGTCGAGCTTTTCTAATATTGAGCAGCAGTCGCTTGAATTTGTGAAGTACACTTTGGATCCCTGGGTGGCAAGATGGGAGCAGGCTATGGTCAGAGCCCTTCTTACGCAGGAAGAGAAGAAGACTTACTTCTTTAAGTTTAATGTGGACGGTTTGTTAAGGGGAGATTACCAAAGCCGAATGAATGGCTATGCAACAGCAAGGCAGAACGGCTGGATGTCAGCGAATGATATCCGTGAGCTTGAAAACCTTAACCGCATTCCGGAAGAGGCCGGTGGTGATTTGTATCTCATCAATGGAAATATGACGAAGCTTGCGGATGCAGGAATATTTGCTGCAGGTGCATCTGAATCTACTGCTTCAGAGCTAGAAGAGACTCAAAGCAGGGATAAGCCACCTGAGCAGAGAAAGAGAGGATACAGTTAATGAAGAGGAAATTTTGGAACTGGATACAGAACCAGGATGAGGGCGAACTCGAATCGAGGACGCTCTTTTTGAATGGAGAAATTTCAGATGAAACCTGGTACGGGGATGAGGTTACTCCAAAGCTTTTCAAAGATGAGCTGAACATGGGTAAGGGTCCGATTTCAGTCTGGATCAACAGCCCCGGCGGTGATGTGTTTGCTGCAGCTCAGATTTACAACATGCTGATGGATTATCCCTACGATGTGGCGGTCAAGATTGACGGACTTGCGGCTTCGGCGGCTTCAGTTATAGCAATGGCTGGAACTACGGTGGAAATGAGTCCTGTTGCAATGATGATGATTCACAATCCTGCGACTATCGCAATCGGAGATTCTGAGGAAATGAAGAAGGCGGTAAGGATGCTGGACGAAGTGAAGGAATCCATTATGAATGCTTATGAGATCAAGACTGGTCTTGCAAGAGACAAGATTTCAAAGCTTATGGATGCTGAGAGCTGGTTCAATGCGAAAAAGGCGGTTGAGCTTGGCTTTGCAGATAAGATCCTGTTCAGCGATGGACAGGGTGATGTAACTAATGATGCTGGTGAGGGAATTGCGCTCAGCGATGAGATGAGTGCTCCTGTGATGTTTTCAAGACAGGCGGTTATGAATTCCATGCTTTCCAAACTGATTCCACCAAAGAAGCCAGTGGAGAAGCGTACTCCGGTAGATCAGCTGGAGAAGAGACTTAGCTTGTTATCGCATTGATAGCAGGCTTTTTTAGTACAGAAAATGGAGGATTTTCAAGATGAGCAAGATTTTAGAACTTAGAGAAAAAAGAGCAAAGGCATGGGATGCTGCAAAGCAGTTTCTTGATGCCAAGAGAGGTGCAGACGGTATGCTCTCCGAGGAAGACACTGCAACCTACGACAAGATGGAACAGGATGTTATGAATTTAGGTAAGGAAATCGAGAGACTTGAGAGACAGGCTGCGATTGATGCGGAGCTTTCTAAGGCTACAAGTACTCCACTTACCGGAAAGCCGGGTGCAAAGATGGGAAAAGATGAGGTTGAAAAGACAGGACGTGCTTCTGATGAGTATAAGGGTTCCTTCTGGAATGCGATGAGAGTTAAGGCTCCTATGCCTTCTGTGCTTAATGCACTTCAGGAAGGTACCGATTCAGAGGGTGGCTACTTAGTGCCTGATGAATTCGAGAGAACACTTGTGGAAGCACTTGAGGAAGAGAACGTATTCCGTACTCTTGCACATGTGATCAAGACTTCCAGCGGTGACCGTAAGATTCCGGTTGTTGCTTCTAAGGGTACTGCAAGCTGGGTTGATGAGGAAGGTGCTTACACCGAATCTGATGATGCATTCAGCCAGGTATCTATCGGTGCTTACAAGCTTGGTACCATGATTAAGGTTTCCGAGGAGCTTCTTGCTGACAGCGTGTTTGACCTTGAAGCATATATTTCCAAGGAGTTTGCAAGACGTATCGGTGCAAGAGAGGAAGATTCCTTCTTCAATGGCGATGGCAAGGGCAAGCCGCTTGGTATTCTTGCAGCAGCCGGTGGTGCTGAAGTCGGTGTGACAGCTGCTTCTGCAACTGCCATTACTGCAGATGAGGTGATTGACCTTTTCTACAGCCTGAAGGCGCCTTACCGTAAGAATGCGGTTTGGTTACTGAATGATGCGACTGTGAAGCAGATCCGTAAGCTTAAGGATACTACTGGTCAGTATTTATGGCAGCCTTCTCTGGTTGCAGGTACTCCGGACACGATCCTTGGAAGACCTGTGAAGACCTCTGCATTCATGCCTACTGCGGCTGCCGGTGCAAAGACTATCGCCTTCGGTGATTTCAAGTATTACTGGATTGCAGACCGTCAGGGCAGAACCTTCAAGAAGCTGTCCGAGCTTTATGCAGCGAATGGCCAGGTCGGATTCATGGGAACTCAGAGAGTCGATGGTAAGCTTATCCTTCCTGAAGCAATCAAGGTCCTTCAGCAGAAGACTGGTTCCGGATCATAAGGAACGGAAAATAACTGAGCCCCTGGAAATCTTCGGATGCCCATGAAAGCTTACTCTTTGCGAGAGTGTGAGAAAGGCAAGGTTTAAGAGAGGTGATGTTTGATGGCAGTAGTTTCATTGGAAGAGATGAAGAATTATCTGCGGGTGGACTTTGATGACGATGATGCACTGCTTGAAGGCATCATTGTTCAGAGCCAGCAGATTTGTATGGATGTGGCAAGGTTTTCAGACTTTGAAGATTTTGAGAAACAGCCTGTGAGTAAGATTGCGGTGATGTATGCGGTGGCTTATCTGTATGAACACCGTGAGGATGCAGACCACAGAGCACTTACTGTTGGACTCAGGGCTTTGCTTTTTGGAATCAGAGAGCCTGAATTTTGATGGGAGGTAGCCGATGGACATTGGATTATTAAATGAGAAGGTTACTTTTCAGAAGAATACTGTGATTACAGATTCTATCGGAAATCATAAGAATGGCTGGGAAGATTTCTATACCTGTCACGCCACGATTGGCGGTGAGGGTATGGCAAGCTCCAAGGAAAAGGAAGAAGCCGGAACCATTGTTGAGGATGTCGGAATGACGGTGACAATCAGGTACTGTCAGAAAGCATGCGAGATTGGTTCCACTACTCACAGACTTATTTTCAGGGATGAGATTTATGATATCACGAACGTGGATCATATGAATTTCAAGAAGAAGTGCTTGAAATTCAGCTGCAGGAAAGTGAGGCGGTAAGCATGGCAACGGACAGATGCAGGATTGACCAAATGGCTCATGTCATTATGGAAGGTTTGCAGGAATACGCTGATCTTGCGACAGAGGATATGAAGGCCGCTGTGAAGAAAGCAGGCAATAAAGCCAAAAGTGATGTACAGGCAGGTGCTCCGGTTAAGACCGGTAAGTATAAAAAGAGTTGGGCTGTAAAAACGACCAAGGAAAATGCAAATGCGATGGAAGTTACAGTGCATTCCAAGAACAGATATCAGCTGGCTCACCTGCTTGAATTTGGACATGCCAAGCGTGGTGGTGGCAGAACGAGAGCCTTTCCGCATATCGCTCCGGCAGAAGCAGCTGCAGCTGAACTTTTGGAAAGAGAAGTGGAGGCGGCATTGAAATGACAATAGAAAACTTAGTGGAGATGCTGCAGAAGACTGGCATCCCTTTTGCCTATGACCATTTCGCAGAGGGAGAGAGCCCTAAGCCACCATTTATCTGTTATCTCCTGCCGGGCAGTAATAACTTTGCTGCAGATGGGAAGGTGTATTTCAAGATTAATCAGGTGAGGATTGAGCTTTACACGGACAGTAAGGACTTGGCTGTGGAGCGAAAAGTGGAAATGGTAATGGATGAGTCCGGTATTTTTTATAACAAGAGTGAAGTTTGGATCCAGAGTGAGAAGCTTTATGAGGTGCTTTATTCATTCGAGGTTCCTTTTACAGATTAAGGAGGATTTTGATTATGGCTAAGAATAAGGTCAAATACAATCTTAAGAATGCACACTACGCAATGCTTAAGTTGGATGAAGAGGGTGTGGTTTCCTTCGATAAGCCTGTGGCATTGCCAGGTGCAGTTTCGATTTCTCTGGATGCCAATGGAGAACCGGAGAATTTCTACGCGGATGGTACTGCATATTATGTTATCAATAACAACATGGGTTATGATGGAGATTTGGAGCTTGCGATGATTCCTGAAGATTTCAGGGTGTCTGCTTTGAATGAAACACTGGATGATAACAAGGTCCTGATCGAGGATGCGAATTCTGAGTTGAACAGATTTGCACTTCTTTTTGAGTTTGATGGAGATGTGAAGCACATCCGTCATGTGCTTTATAACTGCTCTGCAAGTAGGCCCGGTATCGAGGGTAAGACTAACGAAGAGAGCAGAGAGATTCAGACGGAAACTCTTACTATCAAGGCTACACCTCTTCCTTCCGGTGTGGTTAAGGCTAAGACCGGTAATGAGACAGACAGTACAGTTTATACCGATTGGTACAATGCGGTTTATATGCCGACCATTACCGGTGTGAACACAAGTGAAGAATAAGAAGTGGTGAGCTGGGGCAGAAATGTCCTGGCTCTTTTGCTTAATGTGGAAAGAGAGGGCTTATTTTATGAGCATGATTAAGAATATCGAAATTGACGGAAAGCAGGTGCCTTTCAGAGCAAGTGCTGCGATTCCGAGAATATACAGGATGAAGTTCCAACGAGATATCTACAAGGATCTGGCTTCTTTGGAGAAGGCGATTGACAGCAACAGCGAAGAGGTGAGCAACCTGGATTTGTTCTCTCTGGAGATGTTTGAAAACATTGCCTATGTTATGGCGAAGCATGCGGATCCGAATATTCCCGATACACCGGAAGAGTGGCTTGATGCTTTTAATACGTTCAGTATTTATCAGGTGCTTCCAAAGATTATTGAGCTTTGGGGATTAAATGTCAGATCGGATGCTGAGGCTAAAAAAAACATCGTGCAACAGACCGCCAGATGACAACACCGCTGTTTCTGCTCCGATGCGTTCAGCTGGGAATCTCGATTCGGGATTTGGATCTTTTGACCATCGGAATGGTGAATGACATGTATGTGGAGAGCGGAAATGACCAGGATGCGGACAAGAAGTACAGTGTGATTGCTACACAGGCTGATTTTGACCGGTTTTAGAAGGGAGGTTCGGTATGGCTGCATCGAGAATTAAAGGTATCACTATTGAAATCGGCGGCGATACCACGAAACTTCAGACAGCATTAAAGGGTGTTAATACCGAAATCAGAAATACACAGGCACAGCTTAAGGATGTGGAAAAGCTTCTTAAGTTGGATCCTGGTAATACAGAGCTTTTGGCTCAGAAGCATAAGCTGCTTGGAAATGCGGTTAAGGAAACGAAGGAGAAACTGGAGACCTTAAAGACTGCGGCGGAGCAGGCAGAGAAAGCATTAAATGATGGAACCATTTCCAAGGATCAGTATGATGCTCTGCAAAGAGAGATTATTGAAACTGAGAATGAGTTAAAGAGATTGGAAGAGCAGGCGAATCAGTCTGCCACGGCATTACAGAAAATTTCTGCTACCGGTGAGAAGTTAAAGGATGTAGGCAGTAACATTGAGGAAGCAGGAAAAAAGCTTCTTCCGGTTACGGCTACCGTGACTGCTCTTGGTACTGCTTCTGTGAAGACTGCGGCTGATTTTGAAATTGCCATGAGTAAGGTGGCGGCAGTATCCGGTGCAAGCGGAAAAGAGTTGGAAGACCTGACTGCTAAGGCCAGGGAGATGGGAAGTAAGACTAAGTTTTCTGCATCCGAGGCGGCTGAGGCTATGAATTACATGGCAATGGCTGGCTGGAAGACAGAGGATATGCTTTCCGGTATTGAAGGCGTTATGAATCTGGCGGCTGCTTCCGGAGAAGATTTGGCGACCACATCTGATATCGTGACAGATGCACTGACTGCCTTTGGATTGTCGGCTCAGGATTCCGGGCACTTTGCTGATGTGCTGGCGGCGGCAAGTTCTAATGCGAATACAAATGTATCTATGATGGGTGAGACTTTTAAGTACTGTGCACCGATTGCAGGTGCTTTGGGCTTCTCTGTCGAAGATACTGCAGAAGCCATTGGACTTATGGCGAATGCAGGTATAAAGTCCACCCAAGCTGGTACGTCCCTTCGAACCATTATGACAAATCTTTCCGGAGAGGTTAAGATTTGTGGGGAAAACATTGGTGAGGTGACAGTTGCCACCACCAATGCAGACGGTTCCATGAGGGATTTGTCAGATATTCTGGCTGACTGTAGAACTGCCTTTAGTGGTTTGTCAGAATCGGAGAAAGCAGCTGCGGCGGAATCACTGGTAGGAAAGAATGCCATGTCAGGGTTCCTTGCACTTATGAATGCAGGAGAAGGAGATATTGCGAAGCTCTCAGGAGCGATAGATAACTGTAACGGTGCTGCGCAGAGTATGGCAGACACTATGAATAATAACCTGGAAGGTCAGCTCACCATACTGAAATCTCAGTTACAGGAGCTGGCCATTTCTTTTGGTGAGATTCTGTTACCAGCGGTGAAAAAGATTGTTGGTTGGGTGCAGGGATTTATTAATGTGCTGAACAGTCTGCCGGACGGCGTAAAAGAAACCATTGTGACGGTTGCACTGATTGCTGCGGCACTTGGGCCGGTACTGATTATCATTGGAAAAATCATTACGGCAGTGGGTACGATTATGACCATTGTGCCAAAGGTTGTGGGTGTGATTAAGGCAGTAAAGACAGCATTTTTGGCACTGAATGCGACTATGCTTGCCAATCCGATTGTGCTGATTATTGCAGCCATTGCGGCCTTGGTGGCAGCGTTTATCTATCTTTGGAATAACTGTGATGAGTTCCGGCAGTTCTGGATAGATTTGTGGGAAAGTATCAAGGAGATTGCGGTTGCAGTTTGGGAAGCCTTGAAGGAATTCTTTGTGGCTGCTTGGGAGTTTATCAAGACTACAGCGGAAACGGTTTGGAATGCTTTGGCTTCTTTCTTTACCGGACTTTGGGAAGGAATCAAGAATACCTTTACTACCGTTGTGAATGCAATCAGCACTTTTTTATCGACTATGTGGAATACCATCAAGTCCGTTGCAGAGACTATCTGGAATGCAATTTCCACTTTCTTTACCACTATTTGGAATGGAATCAAGACCGTGGTGACCACGGTGGTTACGGCGATCAGTACCTTTCTTACTACAGCCTGGAATACTATTAAGACAGTAATTACAACAGTGCTGAATGCTATCAAGACAGTATTTTCTACAGTATGGAATTCCATCAAAAATGTGGTTACCACAGTGGTAAATGGCATCAAGAATACCATCACGACGGTTTGGAACGGCATTAAGAACACGGTGACTACCGTTGTGAATGCCATTAAGACGGCGGTGTCTACTGCTTTCAGTTCCATGTGGAATGGCATAAAGAGTACAGTCAGCGGTATCTACAATACCATCAAAAATGGATTTAACAATGCAGTGAATTTCATTAAGAATCTGGCTTCTTCGGCTTTCAGCTGGGGAGCGGATATCATCAATGGAATTGTGAATGGTATCAAGTCCTGCATCGGTAAGGTGAAGGATGCGGTTTGCAGCGTAGCTGACACCATCAAGTCCTTCCTGCATTTCTCTGTGCCGGATGAAGGACCTCTTACGGAGTACGAGAGCTGGATGCCAGACTTTATGTCCGGATTGGCAAAGGGTATTGAGAAGAGCAAGGGAATGGTAAAGGATGCAGTGAGCGGTCTTGCAACTGATATGGTGGTGAATCCTCAGGTGAATGCAGGTCAGATGGCTATGGCTGGCGGTGGTTCTGTGACAAGTGCAGATATGAGTAGTTTTGTGTCGGCGATTAAGGATGCGGTTACTTCTGTTAATGGTGGAAGCGGGGATATTGTGATTCCTGTGTACCTTGGTGGTACGATACTGGATGAAGTAATTGTAAATGCACAGCAAAGAGCTAATCTAAGAAGTGGAGGAAGGTAACAATGGCATTTTTTCAGTATTTGAATTTTGACGGCGTGGATCTTCCTCTGCCGGATAGTTATGAAGTAGATATGACAGATAAGGAAGCAGACAGTGGTGGGGAAACAGAGGCAGGAACCGTACAGAGGGATGTGGTTCGTACCGGTGTGGTGACCATTTCTGTTTCCTTTTCTGTTACCCAAAAGTGGCTGAGACTACTGACCGGGTATAAACAGCAGGAGAAGATAGGAGTGAGATTCTTTGATCCGGAGACTGCAAGTTTGAGGCAGACGGAAATGTATGTGGAAGGATTCAAGGCGAAGCTTAAGAAGGATACAAGTTATAAGGGATTATGGATTGTGAACGTTACTTTGAAGGAATATTGATGCAAATAACAGATGACTGATATGGTCGTTCGTGATAAAATAAAAGCCTACTGAAAGCATTCAGAAGTTGGTGAACCGTCATTGGTTTAGTGACTAAAGTTATACATGTATGGAGGCATCACATATGAGTATTCATTTAATAATAAATAAGCTTAAGAATATTGAGCACGCTGATTTATCTCTGCCATCAGAAAAAGGAATGTATGCGATAGTTGGTGAAAATGGATGCGGCAAAAGTACTATTATGCTCGCATTGTCTTTGATGATTAAAAAATCATCTAATAAGTTATTATCTGAAAATGATTTGTCAAGAGATAGCTCGGTCTCTTTGGAAATTGAACAATCATCAGATCTCTGGCGTTTTAAGGATAATAGATTAGTTACAGATGTAACTGAAATGTATAAAGGGCATTCTGTTATGGGAACGAATATTACAATTCAGGGATTTTATGAGGGAAGTATTTTCTTTGGCACTAGATTTAACGATTATAGTTTAGTCGATAATTTTATGAGAAATGCTGATTTGGATGAAACACTCATTGAAGCGGACGATTTTGTCAAAGAGACATTAGGGTATATTTTGCATAACAATAAATCATATTATTCATCTTTATTGAAGGTTAAAAATCGAACGCTAGCAAAACAATACAATTTTAGAGGTATGCCATATTTTAGAAAAATAGGAGACAGGTATATTAGTCAGTATCGAATGAGTAGTGGTGAAAGTATGCTGATTTCACTGATTGATTTCATTAATAATCTTGTTGTGAGAAATTCGGGAACAGATAAGCTTCTATTTTTGATTGACGAAGTTGAGCTTGCATTGCATCCAAGTGCAATTGACAGACTTGTTGAAGTACTTAATGGACTTATAAAAGAATCATCGACTGAACTAATTGTTTATTTTTCAACGCATTCCGCTGAATTGCTCCATCGTATTTCAAGTAAAAATATATTTTTGCTTGAAAATTATGACGGAAATGTTATTTGTACTAATCCCTGCTACCCTAATTATGCAATAAGAAACTTATATGTTCCAAATGGATTTGATTTTCTGTTGCTAGTAGAAGATCCATTGGCTAAGGCTCTTGTTGAAAAGATAATAAGAACCAACAATCTTGGCAAAAGTAAGCTTATTTGTGTCTTGCCAGCAGGCGGTTGTAATCAGATGTTGCAACTTCATCATGATATGATTACTTATAACACACTTGGTGTTGGAAAGAGAATTATTAGTATTTATGACGGAGATGTTAAGCAAGAGATTTCAAAAAAAGATGAATACAAAAGCCTTCCTAAATGCTTTTTGCCAATTCCGAGCATAGAGAAATATTTGAAGGCAAAGCTTATAGATACACCTGATTTGAAATTTATTAAAATGATTGGAGACAAGTATTTTACGCAGAGATCATTGCAGAATATTTTGCTTGATTATAAAAATGATCCTCGGACAAAAAATAACACGGATAATGATGGAAAAAATTTGTATAAGGTGTTGTCTTCCAATCTTTATAAATCGGGCATTGATGAAGATCGCTTTGTAATGTATCTGTGCGATGACATATTTGATTACGAAGATTTAAGTAAATTTACAGGTACACTATCGACTTTGCTAAGTTAATATTGTTAGATTGTTTAAAATTATAACAATAATAATTTGTTGTTTTTAGGTATGAAGGACATCAGCTATGGCTGGTGTTTTTCTTATGGAAGGAAGGTGGTCTTTTGTATCCGGTGAGTGAAGCATTCCTGCAGGCGGTGCAGGAGAACACAAGAAGGTATTATTGGACAGGAAGGATAACGACAACGAAAGGTGCCACGTATGAGTTTGGTGCTGATGATATTGTAAAAGGAAGTGGTTATATTTCCAGTCAGTGCTGTGGGTCTACTGAGATTGAATTTGGTACGGTGTATGCAGCGGAGATGGGGATAACGCTCTTATCTGATATTGACAGATATACTTTAGAAGATGCCACGGTTGAACTGTTTTATCATTTGAGATTGGCTGATGAGTCCTATGAAACTGTGCCAATGGGAATCTTTGAGGTATCAGAAGCGAACAGGACGGTGAAGTGCCTGGAACTGAAAGCCTATGATTACATGCTCCGGTTTGATAAGAGCTTCAATGGCTTTGAAACCATAGGTACGGTGTATGATTTTGTGAATCTGTGCTGCAAGGCCTGTAAGGTGGAGATGGCACAGAGCCAGGCAGATTATGAGGCGATGCCGAATGGTACGGAGCTGCTTTCCATTTATACGGAGAATGATATTGAGACCTATCGGGATGTGCTCTACTATGTGGGGCAGGTTCTTGGTGGGTTTTTCTGTATCAACCGAGAGGGGAAGCTGGAACTAAGGAAGTATGCCAATGAACCGGTGATGGAGCTGGAGACAAAGCACCGTTTTACCAGCAGCTTTTCCGATTTTGTCACAAGATACACGGCGGTTTCTTCTACCAACATGAAAACGGAAACGGCAGAGTATTATCATCTGGATCCGGATGATGGGCTGACACTGAATCTCGGTGTGAATCCGCTGTTGCAGTTTGGTCTGAAAGAAACCAGAGAGCAGTTGTGTATGAATATTCTGAATGACCTGGCGGTTGTGGATTATGTGCCTTTTGATTCGGATACCATAGGAAATCCTGCTCTGGATTTAGGAGATGTGATCCGGTTTAGGGGCGGACAGGCGGATGAAAACAGGATATCCGCCATTACTTCCATGCAGTGTAAGATTGGTGGAAAGCATACGCTGAAAGGGATTGGTAAGAATCCGAGACTGGCACATGCAAAGTCAAAGAATGATAAGAACATAAGCGGGTTGCTGAACCAGATTATAGATAATAAAGAGGCGGGCAAGATTGGTATTCATACCTTTACCAATGCCAGCACTTTTACGGTTGGCGAGAGTGATGTGAAGATTATTTCCATCGAATTTGCACCGAATGAAGCGGTTATGGCGCAGTTCTTTGGATCTGTGATTGTGGGAGTGAATGCAGACCAGGTGGAAAGGTCTGTGGTTGCAAGAGGGGATGTGATGATTCCTTCGGTGGAAGTGGAAGAAGTTTTGGCAGAGGGTACTGCAGGTAATGAGGAAACTACGGATAGCGGAACAACTGATAGCGATGCTGCGGGGACTGATGTTGTGGATGAAACCGGTGGAAGTTCGGATAGTGCTGTTGCAGCAGAGGAGCCTGTTGTGATTGGCAAGACAAAAGAACAGACATTATCTGTGGAACTGCCTGTGGTCTGGAAGGAAGATGGGCAGGTGGTGGTTCATTTTACCTTTGAGTTCAATGACAGCATCATTGAGATTCATCAGCCGGAAGAAACCTGGCATTCCGGAAAGCATTCCATCATGCTGTATTATCCGATTGAAAATCTGGTTGCCAATTACAGAAACATTTTCAATGTGTATGCCAGGGCAACGGGGGGAACGGTTACGGTGGATACCGGTGACTGTCTTGCTGCGATTATGGGTCAGTCTATGGGTGCCGGGGAAGCCTGGGATGGTGAGATTAAGATAGAGGAAACCATTATGAAAGTAAAAGTCGGTGGTGTGCTTCAGATGACCGCTGTTGATGAGAATATCACCTGGAAGATTGATGAGCTTGTGAAGAGAACCTACAGTGATGTGGTTCCTGGAAGATTTGGAATCGGCGCATTTGCAATGCCGGTGGAAAGGTAGGTAAGGATGAAGCTGAAAGGTAATATGGTCATCGAGATGATTGACGATGCCACTGGGGAAGTGGTGGAGAGAGTACAAGAAGAAAATATGGTGACAAATGCGGTAAATCATATCCTGGGATTGAATCCTATGGGTATTTTTTATTCTGTGGCCGGGGAGTATGATACCCATCTTCTCTGGAATGATAACATGCTTCCTATCTGTCCTAACATGATTGGGGGCATACTGCTCTATTCGGAAGCTTTGACAGAGGATGCGGACAATATTTATCCGTCCACGGCAAAACTCCCGGTGGCATATGCATCCAACGATGTCAATGCTACTGCGGATGTGGCAAGGGGAAGCATGAATCTGACGGAGAGTAAGCCACTTGAAAATGGGTATCGTTTTGTCTGGGAGTTTACACCCAGCCAGGGGAATGGAACCATTGCTGCGGTGGCACTGACTTCCAAGCAGGGCGGTGTGGCAGCTTATGGCAGTATGGAGAATTCCAAGGCTGCTTTTTACCAGATCATGGAGACCAGACTGGAAACGCAGACCGTGGAAGAGCTTGCGGAGCTGTTCAGTGCGGTGGAGGTGGATTTTGAGAACAATATCCTGATCAATATTCGATTCCAGGATAGTTCCGTGATCATCCATAAGAGAAGGCTTCCGGTGTTTACACTGGGGCTGAATGACAGGCTGAATGATACGACGAATGACTTGCTGGAAGAGAAGGTCATTACCTGCAGTACCTTTAAGTTCCTTGGAAGCTATACGCCTTATGGGGATTTTCTGGACGGGCATGACGGGTACTGGTATGGGTTTGCCAATCAGGCGAATTCTTCTGGAGATGCCAAGATGTACTGGGTGAAGATTAAAAAGGATGATTACACCATGACAGAAGGTGTATGGACACTGTCCAATGCCTGCCTTAAGGCGATTGGAAGCTTCAAGGTGGATACCTATGCCCAGAGATCTGTGAGAGGTGTTATCCGTAATGGCTATCTGTATCTGACGGCTTATGACGATGCAGGCATTTATAAAATCAATCTCAGTAATTCCACGGATGTGACTTTAATTCCCTTTGGATTTACGTCAGAGGGAAAATCGCAGACCGGTTCCGGAACCTGTGCCAATTATCTGTTTATGGTGAATGACCTGATCATCGGATGGGATTATCAGATTAAGCCGGATGATACAGTGGTGCAAACTGTGGGAAGTACAAGACTTCTGAATCTGGGTACTCCTGTGTTCCAGTACAAGGAGTTTTGCTTTGGCTGGGGCGGTAACTATGGTTCGGATTACAGAATGTGCTTTCTGCTGACACCGTATCTGGCAAGTATCAATAACTTAAGTACTGCCGTTGTGAAGACTACGGATAAAACGATGAAGATTACTTATGAGCTGACGGAAGAGGCCAGCTGATAGGGATAGCATTTTGGGATTAGGCAGTTGCTCTAAGATGGGCAGCTGCTTTTTCTATACAATTTTTTAAGGAGGATGAGAGGATATGAAAGAGTTTTGGAGTATGGTGCAGTTGGTGTTTACGGGAATCGGTGGCTGGCTTGGCTACTTCCTTGGAGGGTGTGATGGTTTGATAATTGCATTGCTTTTATTTGTGGTGGCGGATTACATCACGGGAATTATGTGTGCGATTGCTGACAAGAAGCTTTCTTCGGAAGTCGGTTTCAAGGGGATTTGCAGAAAGGTACTGATTTTTATGCTGGTAGGAATTGCAAATGTTTTGGATGTGCAGGTCATCGGAAATGGTTCCATTTTGAGAACGGCAGTAATGTTTTTTTATCTCAGCAATGAGGGAATTTCTTTGCTTGAGAATGCAGGACATTTGGGATTGCCGATACCGGAGAAGCTTAAGAAGGTGTTGGAGCAGCTGCATGATCGCAGTGAAGAGGATAAGGATGGTGAGTAAGAATGGGATATAAAAACAGTTCACTTGTGGCTTATACGAAGCTTAGTCCGAATCATTCTGGACAGCGTACCCACAAGATTGACAGAATATCACCGCACTGTGTTGTAGGACAGTGCAGCGCAGAAGGCTTGGGGGATTGGTTTTACAGACCATCCACCCAGGCCTCTTCTAATTATGGCATTGATAAGGATGGCAGGGTTGGAATGTATGTGGAAGAGAAGAATCGTTCCTGGTGTACTTCCAGCAATGCCAATGACCAGAGGGCGATCACGATCGAGTGCGCTTCCGGCAAGGTAGAGCCTTATGTTATGAATGAGGTGGTCTATGACAGGCTGATTGATTTGTGCGTGGATATCTGCCAGAGAAATGGAAAGAAGAAGCTGCTTTGGTTTGGAGATAAGAAGAAGTCTTTGAACTATCAACCGAAGGAGGATGAGATGCTCATCACGGTTCACAGGTGGTTTGCCAATAAGAGCTGTCCGGGAAACTGGCTTTATGCAAGACTTGGAGATCTAGCTGCAAAGGTTACGGCTCAGCTTGGTGGTGGAAGTGCAGAAGTGATTCCTTCCGGTATGCAGGCAAGAGAGTTTCAGAATTTCACAGAGGCTCAGGTGATTGCAAAGGTGGGTGCACTTTTTACGGCTGATCAGAAGAAGAGCGGTATCCTTGCATCCGTATCTATGGCTCAGTTTATCTTGGAGAGTGGTTATGGTAAGAGCGAGCTTGCGCAGGGGGCTAATAACTGCTTTGGAATGAAGAAGAGTCTTAGCGGAAACACCTGGGGCGGTTCTACTTGGGATGGCAGTTCTGTTTATACCAAGAAGACTCAGGAGCAGAATGCTGACGGAAGTTACGTGACTATTACTGCTGATTTCAGAAGATACAGCTGTGTGGAAGATTCCATTGCAGACCATAGTGCTTATCTGCTTGGAGCCAAGAATGGCAGCAAACTCAGATATGAAGGACTTAAGGGATGCATCGATTATAAGAAGGCAGCACAGATCATCAAGAATGGCGGCTATGCTACGAGTCTTACTTATGTGGACAAGCTCTGTAGCATTATTGAGAGATGGAAACTGACTCAGTACGATGTGGTAGGTGAGGCTTCTGATGTGGTGAAGTATTACAGAGTAAGGAAGAGTTGGGATGATGTAAAATCTCAGCTTGGTGCTTATACGATTCTTGCCAATGCAAAGGCTATGGCTGATAAGCATCCGGGATATGAGGTTTATGACTGGAACGGCAAGCAGGTTTATCCTGAGGTGGTGGAAGGTGCTGCAGGTGGGATGAGCAATGCGGATTGTCCGTTTATGGTGAAGGTGAGTATTCCAGATTTGAATATCAGGAAGGGTAGCGGAACTAATACAGCTAAGACAGGCATTTGCACAGGAGTTGGAGTATTTACCATTATGGAGGTGAAGAGCGGAAAAGGCTCTGATGCTGGATGGGGTAGATTGAAATCTGGAGCTGGGTGGATTTCCCTTGATAATGTTGAATTATAGATTATCGAGGTTATCGTAAATATAGAGTTATCGTAAAAGAACTGTATGGACAGTCTATGGAAAGACTTTTTTCTGACAAACTTTTACGATAACTCTTGCCTGCTACCGTAAGCCACAGAGTTGCTTCAGCAGTGTTTCATCATTAACAGTGTAGCGCTCCGGGTTAAGTAATTCTTTCAGCGGATCACTTTCAGGGATGGCTTTTTCTATTGCCTTTCGTTTGATTTCTGTGTCGGCGTGTGCGTAAATCAGTGTTGTTTCGAACTGTGCATGTCCAAGCCACTGGGAAATGAGTGTCAGTTCCACCCCGTTCTGGTATAATGCCATTGCCCATGAATGGCGGAACAAATGTGGATGGACGTTTTCGGGCACTTCGCTACAGACCTCACGGGCCATTTTCCCATATTTCCGCACAATGCTTCTAACATTAGCCTCAGTCATACGCTTCTTTGCGTTGCCGCGAACCGTGAAAAACAAATGATCTTCCGAAAATTGCGATTCATCGGCATGAAATTTTAAGAGATACTGTTCCAGATGTTTTACGACGTCATCGCGCAGGGGGATGACACGGGCTTTGTTTCCTTTTCCATGAAGAATAACGCGCGGTGAATCTCCGATCT